>NZ_DAIUCK010000019.1:0-36301 GCF_036846205.1 Rhabdothermincola sp.
GCCGTAGACGATCGGGAGCTGGCGGCCGATGCGCCGGGCGAGCTGCTGGGCCATGTTGCCCTCCGTGATCAGCTCGTCACGGCGGACGAGCAGCTGGTCCACTGCCGCCTCGATCCATGCCGACGCGCCGGGGAAGAGGCCCACCGTCTCGAGCACCACCAGAGGCGGGATGCCGAGGGCGCCGATCGCCGCCCGAGGCATCGGGATGCCGGCCTGGACCGGGACGATCGCGGCGCCCCACTGCTCGGCCAGCTCGGCCAGCTCACCGCCGCTGCTCACCACGACCAGGCGGCCACCCGCGGCGGCGGCCTCCGAGGCCGCTTCCAGCGTCTCCTCGGTGTTCCCCGAGAACGACAGCGCGAACACCAGCGAGCTCTCCCCGATGAAGTTGGGGATGCCGTAGCCCTTGTGCACCACCACGGGAACCGGCATGAACGGCCCCGCCACCTCCCGGAGCAGGTCGCCGCCGATGCCACTACCCCCCATACCCAGCACGACGACGTTCTCGATGTCGTCGTGGTCGGGGAGCGGCCCGGTGACCGCACGAGCCGTCTCGGCTGCGGCCGCGACCTGCTCGGGCAGTGCCGCAGCCGCGTCGAACATCCCGAGGGTGTCCAGGATGTCACTCAAAGCCCGCTCACTCCTCGAACGTGGGCCGGATGCCCTCGGCATCGGCCTTCGCCATCAGACGCTCGTGATCCTCGCCGGAGACGGAGCGGGCTTCATCGATCAGCATGATCGGGATGCCGTCCCGGACCTCGTAGCCCCGCTTGAGGCGCGGGTTGTACAGCAGGTCCTCGTCCTCGAAGTACAGGAGGGGGCCCTTGTCCTCGGGGCAGGCGAGGATCTCGAGAAGCTGGGGGTCGAGTGCCATGCTCACGCTCCCTTCGTCGCGTCGTCGGCTGCGGCGATGAGGGCTCGGACCTCCTCGACGTGCCGGTCGCAGGACTGGCGGTCGCGAGCCTCAAGGTTCAACCGGAGCAGAGGTTCGGTGTTGGACGGACGGAGGTTGAACCACCAGTCACCCAGGTCGACGGTCAGGCCGTCGAGCCGGTCCTGCGCCGCGCCGGCGAAGTGCTCGGCCACCCGCTCGATCACGGCGGCCGCGTCGCGCACCCGGGTGTTGATCTCGCCCGAGTCCGCGTACCGCTCGTACGGGACGCGCAGCGACGACAGCGGCTCGCCGGCATGCGAGAGCACCTCCAGCACCACGAGCGCGGCGATGATGCCGGAGTCCGCCCGGTAGTTGTCCCGGAAGTAGTAGTGGCCGGAGTGTTCGCCCCCGAACGCCGCACCCGTCTCGGCCATCACCTGCTTGATGAACGAGTGGCCCACCCGGGTCCGGACCGGCTTCCCACCCCGTTCACGGATGATCTCCGGCACGGCCTTCGAGCAGATCAGGTTGTAGAGGATCGTGGACCCCGGGTGCTTCTCGAGGATGGCGGCCGCCACGATCGCGGTCGTCAGCGATCCCGACAGCGGTTGCCCCCGGTCGTCGACGAGGAACACCCGGTCGGCGTCGCCGTCGAAGGCGAGGCCCACGTCAGCTCCCGTCTCGACCACTCTCGCTTGCAGGTCACGGAGGTTCTCCGGCTGGATCGGGTCGGCCGGGTGGTTGGGAAAGGTGCCGTCGAGCTCGCCGTAGAGCACCTCGAGCTCGAACGGGAGCCCCGAGAACACGGCCGGGGCGATGAGCCCCCCCATACCGTTGGCTGCATCCGCCACGATCTTGAGCGGCTTCAGCCCCGCCACGTCGACAAAGGAATGGACGTGCTCGGCGAACGCCGGCAGCGCGTCCACGCTGGTGGTCGACCCTTTCTGGTCTCGTTCCGGCAGGCCGGTGAGCGTGTCCTGCTTGATGCGGGCCAAGCCGGTCTCGATGCCGACCGGCCTGGCGCCGGCGAGGCACAGCTTGATGCCGTTGTACTGCGCGGGATTGTGGGACGCGGTGAGCATCGCTCCCGGCGCGTCGAAGTGGCCGGCCGCCCAGAAAAGCAGATCGGTGGAGGCCAGCCCCAGGTGGACGACGTCGAGCCCCTGGGAGGTGACACCGCGGGCGAAGGCCTCGGCGAACGCCGGGCCCGACGGCCGCATGTCGTGGGCCACGAGCACCCGGTCGGCCGGACCGTGCCGTCCGGCCTCGGCCTCGTCACGCGCGAACCGGGCGAAGGCGGCACCCACCCGCTCGACGATCGTCGCGTCGAGCTGATCGGGCACCGTGCCGCGGACGTCGTAGGCCTTGAAGATCGAGTCGAGCGACTCGGCGCTGATGGTTGCCATGGCGGGCCAACCCTAGTGGGTGATGCGCCGCCCACTCCCAGCTCGACCCGCCCTCAGCCAACCGGCAGATCACCCGGATCCAGCTCGCCGGGCAGCGGGTCGTACACGCCTTGGCGAGCCCAGCGGCGGATGCGGAACAGGTCACGTACCAACCGCAGCGCGTCGCGGGCCACCTTGACCGTCGACGCGGGTGAGTTCTCGACCCGTACCGGGACCTCGGCCAGCGACAAGTGGTACCGCTCGATCAGGTGGAAGACCTCCACGTCGAACGCGAAGCCGTCAACCCGGCAATGAGTGAAGATCACCCGGGCCACGTCGGAACGGAAGGCCTTCAGGCCGCACTGGGTGTCGCGGTAGTGGCCGAGCAGCACGGCCCGGGTGAGCAGGTTGATGGCCCGGCCACCCACCTCACGCAGGCGGCGAGCCCGTACCAAGGTGGTGGTCTCGGTGTGGCGGCGGCTGCCGACCACCACGTCCCAGCCGGCCTCGATCTCCTCCAGCAGACCCAGGATCTGGTCAGGCGAGTAGGCCAGATCAGCGTCGGTGAAGGCGATGGTGCGCCCGCGGGCCATGAGCACGCCCGTGCGCACCGCCGCCCCCTTGCCCCGGTTGCGGGGATGGCGGACCACCCGATCCGCGCCTGCCCGCTCCGCCTCGCGGGCCGTGCTGTCGGGTGACCCGTCATCGACCACGATGATCTCCAGCCCGCCATCGGTGGCGACCTTGTCGAGATCGGCACGGAGCCGGCGGACGGTGTCACCGATGCGTCCCTGCTCCGCGAAGGCGGGGACGACCACCGTGAGGCGGATCTCGCCGGGGGCTGGCGGGCGCGGGCGCCGGCGATCGAGGTCCGAGCGGATCCAGCTCGTGGCCAGCGGCCGCCGGGAGATGGCCCGCCAGGTGCCCACCGCGAGGAGGGCCCCCGCGGCCCCGACCGCGGCGTCCCGGAGGCGGCTCACGGCTCGAGGCCCTCCTCCGCTCGCACGCTCGCCTCGCCGTCCCCGTCCCCCGCGGCAGCCGACGCGGCCTCGGCGTCGGGCACCGCAGTGTCTCGCTGCTCGCCGTCAGGCATGACCAGCGGGCGGGCCCGGAACAGCAGGAACAGCCCGACGAGCCCCACGAACGACAGGCCCCACCCAGCCAGGTCGATGCCCGTGTAGCCGTAGCGCAGCTCGACGTGGTCGCTCGTCGGGACGACCACCATCAGGTTGGGCGTCACCCGGTAGGGCCCCTGAGCTCCCGAGGCCTTCCAGTTGGGGAAGTACGAGGCCTTGACCAGCACGGGGGTCCCGGGCCGGTTGACGTCGAACTCGATCGAGTCGGTGGTCATCCGGATGTTCGAGACCGTGACCGCGGAGACCGGTCGCTCGCTCGGTTGCTGATCCCCGTCGATGCGCTGCCACTCCGGCGGGCCGTCGGCAGCCAGCGGCACCGCCCACGCCCGGGGATCGGTGTACCAGCGCATCGAGCGCTCCAACCACGTCTTGTGCGAATCCTCGATGCCGCGCACGACCGCCGGTTCGTACCGCAGCGGCGTGACCAGCTCACTGTCGGCCACCTCGAACACCACCCACGGTCCCGACGTGGCCACCTCGGTGAGATCCGGGTTGCGCCGGGCGTAGTCGATCATCCGATCGCTGATGGCCATGTAGTACTTCACCCCCAGCATCTGGAGGTGTTGGATGCCTCGGTCGAAATCGCTGCGGCTGGGCACGCCGGGACCGTACGGCAGGTCCCGCTGGGCGTTCGATGGTGCCGAGGAGAGCTCGTCCTGGTTGATGAAGTGGTAGGGCGTGGTGCTGGAAGCCTCGAAGTAGAGCCCCTCCTGCGAGCCGATGCATCCGTCGGTCCAGAACGGGAGCAGCATGAGGGCCATCGGCGTGCCGTAGCGATCGTGCTGCTCCTCGTGCTCCCACATCGCCCGACCGCAACCGCGCTCACGACCGAGATCGGCCATGGTCTGCACGATGTCGTGGTACTCGGGATAGGCCGCCTTGCCCTCGTAGCCGGAGAAGTTCCACCTGGCCCACGAGTCGATGAAGCTGTCGTCCTTCGTCGGCGGGAAGAACCACCACTGGTACTGCTGGTCGGACCGTTGGTGGACGAGGTTCATCCCGAGGATGCTCCGGGGCAGGGCGCGCAGCGGCACCGCCAGCGCGACGATGGCCAGCAGCGCCGCCACCGACGCGCCGGCCACCGGTATCCAGCGAACGGGGCGCACGGGGTTCTTCGCGAAGAGCAAGGCGAAGGTGCGGAGCACGTAGGCCACCCCGATCGCGCCGAGGCAGTACAGAGCCAGGTAGTAGAAGGGCAGCAGCCGGGCGTTCCACAGCCTGCCCTGCGGGGCCAGCACGAACCCGAGCGCCGCCACCAGCGCCACCCCGATCCAGAACATGCCGCCCCGGCGGCGCTCGGCGATCCCCCACACGATCGCCATCAGCGCGCCGACGGCGGCCAGGGCCAGCAGCCACTTGATGGGGGGCGCGTCCACGAGTTGGGGATCAAGGTGCTCCCGGCTGAACAGGTAGTTGGCGTAGTTCTCCTTCTTCTCCCACCCCATGTCGTTCATGTACCGGCTCTGGAGATAGAAGGGGAACGTCCAGAAGGCGGTGACCAGGCCCGCTACCGGTAGCACCGTGGCCAGGTAGAGCAGCCGGGCCTTCGGGAACTCGGCGATCATCGCGGCGACCACGAGGGCCACCACGGCCACCATCGCCCAGAGCACCCCGAAGCGCACCCAGCCGACCACGATCTCCCGAGCGAAGGACGTGAATACGGCCAGTCCGGCAGCGGCGATCGCGGAGACCGCGACCAGTGTGCCGGCCAGCCGGGGATCGAGCCGGCGCCATCCGAGGGCCAGCACGAACCAGATCACGGTGCCGGCCAGCGCAAAGAACAGCGGGATCAGATGGCACAGCGCCGTCAGGGCGAGAAGCGTCGCAGCCCACCCGCGGTGCCTGCCGGTCTCGAGACCTCGCCCCAGCACCCCCAGGTACAGCAGGGCGAAGGTGAGCGAGATGCTGAACGCGAACTCCCCGGCGAGAGTGGAGGGGATGTTCCCCCCGTAGATGGAGAACGACCGGTCGAACAGGAAGGCCGTCATCCCCACCGCGAGCAGGGCGGGAACCGGGAACGGGAGGCGGGTGAGCCGGCCGAACGCCCACCCGGCGACCGGCAGGGTGAGCACCCCGCTGACGGCCACCAGCTTGAACGCCAACCCGTAGGGCAGCACGTAGCTCAACAGCGCGATCACCAGCGAGGGGATCACCATGTAGAAGTGGAACGCGGGGAAGCCGTCGTACCAGTCAGGAGTCCACCCGGTGAGCCGACCCGCCGGGAGCAGGTGGTCGCGCAGGTAGGCCGGGGCCCAGACATGAGCGCCCATGTCGCCCCCCGCCGGGGTCGTGGTCGAGAGCACATCGCTCGGGCTGAGCTGGGAGAACGTGAACAGCACGCACCCGGCGACGATCAGCAGGGAGACCCAACCCTCGACGGTCAGACCGAACAGCCGCGACGGCGGCGGAGGCGGCTCGGAGGGCTCCAGATCCTGCAGGTCGGGGCCGGCAGGCGGCGCCGGGATGTCACCCAGGGAGGGGCCGCCCTCTGGTTGCTCCTCGGAGGCGCCGGGGGCGTCGACGTCGGTGAGGGCCTCGGTCATGGACTCGCATGGTGGCACGTCGAGCCGGACGGGGGGAGGCCAGGGGTTCGACGCCCGTGACGTCCGTGCGGCCCGGATCCGCGCCCGGGGCGGGAGCAGCCGGTAGCGTCATGGCCCATGACCCGTCAGTGTGCCCGTCCCGGATGCGCCGAGCGCGCTTCTTCGACCTTCGGGTACGACTACGCGGAGCGCACGGTGTGGCTCGTCGAGCTCACCGCCGATCCCCATCCCTCGACGTACGACCTGTGCCGGCGCCACGCCGACGGGTTCTCGGTGCCCAACGGCTGGGAGCTGCGTGACCGGCGCAATCTCGTGCCGAGCCTGGTGCGCGAGGCGAGCTGAGGGGGCTCTCGACCACCAACGGTCGCCGTAGAGCGCTGACCTGCACGGCCCGCGGCGGGTTTTCCGGCCGAGGTCTTCTAACCTTGACGGCATGAGCCCGGACAGCCCTCCTCCCCCGCCCGGCCCCGATGGTCGCGGCCAGGGGCGCTTCGGCGGCGAACAGGGGTGGCCGAAGTGGATGGTCTGGGTCCTGCTGGGGGTCGTGCTGCTGGCGCTCTTCCTGCCCCAGCTGGTCCAGCGGTCCTCGGGCACCGAGATCAGCTACGGCGAGTTCATCGACAAGCTCCAGGCCCAGCAGGTTCAGGACGCCACCTTCAACAACAGCAACGGCAACATCACCGGCACCCTCACCGACGGCACCCAGTTCCACGCCACCGGCCCGGTCAAGCCGCCCGACGGCGACCTCGACCTGATGGCCAAGCAGGGCGTGAAATTCGAGACCCCCACGACGGGGCTGCTCGAGCAGGTGCTGCCACTCATCATCTTCTTCGGGTTGATCGTGCTCTTCTTCGCCTGGATGCAACGGCGGGCGAGCTCCCAGATGGGCGGGATCATGTCCATCGGTCGGTCCCGAGCGAAGACCTACAGCACCGAGCGACCGGGAACGACGTTCGCTGACGTCGCCGGATACGAGGGCGTGAAGCAGGAGATCACCGAGGTGGTCGACTTCCTCAAGCACCCCGAACGGTTCAGCGAGATCGGCGCCCGCATCCCCAAAGGCGTGCTGCTGGTCGGCCCGCCCGGTACCGGCAAGACGTTGATCGCCAGGGCAGTGGCCGGGGAGGCCGGTGTCCCCTTCCTCTCGGTGACCGGTTCCGACTTCATGGAGATGTTCGTCGGCGTCGGCGCCAGCCGAGTGCGTGATCTGTTCCAGTCGGCCCGCAAGATGGGGCGGGCCATCATCTTCATCGACGAGATCGACTCGATCGGCCGCAAGCGCGGGGCGGGCCTCGGTGGCGGCCACGACGAGCGGGAGCAGACGCTCAATCAGATGCTGGCAGAGATGGACGGCTTCGAGGTCAGCGCGGGGATCGTGATGATGGCGGCCACGAACCGGCCCGACATCCTCGACCCGGCACTGCTGCGGCCCGGCCGGTTCGACCGCCAGGTGGTGGTCCCCCTCCCCGAGCTGGAAGACCGGCGCCGGATTCTCGACGTCCACGTCAGGCACAAGAAGATCGCGCCCGACGTGGACCTCGACCTGGTCGCCCGGGGCACCCCCGGCATGAGTGGGGCCGATCTCGCCAACCTGGTCAACGAGGCGGCGCTCTTCGCCGTGCGCGAGGGCGCGGACCAGATCCATGCCCGCCACTTCGACATGGCCCGGGACCGGGTGGTGATGGGACAGCGCCGGGAGTCGATGGCGCTGTCCGACGAGGAGAAGGAAGCCATCGCGTACCACGAAGCAGGCCACGCGGTGTGCGCTGCCGTCCTCCCCACGGCTGACCCGCTCCACAAGGTCACCATCATTCCCTCCGGTATGGCGCTGGGTGTGACCATGCAGCTCCCCGAGGAAGATCGCCACATCTACCGGCAGGACTACATCGAGGACTCGCTCGTGGTGCGCATGGGAGGGCGCATCGCCGAGCAGCTCGTGTTCGGTGTGATCTCGACGGGTGCCAACAACGACCTCGTCGGGGCGACCGAGCTGGCTCGCAAGATGGTGCGCGAGTGGGGCATGAGCGCTCGGGTCGGCCCCATGGCCTGGGGCTCCCAGGGCCAGGTCTTCCTCGGCGAGGACCTCATGCACACCCGTGACTACAGCGACGACACGGCCAGGGTCATCGACGAGGAGGTTGAGCGGATCCTGCGGGAGCAGGAGGAGCGCTGCCGCACGATCCTCACCGAGAACCGCAAGGCCTTGGATCTCGTCGCCCGAGCCCTCCTCGAGCACGAGACCATCGACGGAGCGGAAGTGACCCGGCTCATCGAACTCGCCCGCGACCGGGCCACACCGACGCCGCCAGCGGCTGAGACGTCGGACGACGCGGCCGAGGTCGACACGCCCGTGGGGTCACCTCACGCCCCGGTGCCTCCGGGCACCGGCTGATCCGGTCCGGCCCCACTCGGCGGGACGCTCAACCCTCCTGTCGGAGCGCGTCCAGCACCGTCTCCACCTCCTGGCGGGTGACCGGGCCGAAGACATGGTGGCGGACGCTGCCGTGCACATCGACGATCAGCAGGAGGGGCACGGCCCCGATCGCGTAGCGCTCGTGGAGCGCCCGGGCCGCGTCCAGCTCGATCTCCGCAAACGCCACGTCGGGACCCGCCAGCGGTGCGAGTTCACCGACGACCGTCGCACAGGTGCTGCAGGTGTGCGCGCTGAACACGGCCAGCAGCCACGGACGATCAGGCCCGGGGAGCTCACCACGATCGATCCGCTCAGGCACGGTGAAACTCGGAGCCGCCTCCGGCGACGGCTGCCGCCGCTGGATCAGAACCGCCACCAGCGCCGCAACGGCGATCAGCGCCGCCGCGAGCAGCATCCGCTCCACGGTCAGCCTCCGACGATGATCTCGTCAGGAGAGAGCTCCCCCACCGTCCCCACCGCGGGAGCGACCGTGCCACCCACCGGCACCGCCAAGAGGTAGGAGAGATCCGAACCCCGTGAGAAGCCGAACCGTGACTCCCCCACCACGGCTCCTTCCCCATCGAGCACCACCATCAACGCCCGAAACCCGAGGGCGTCGGGGCCCAGGTCGAAGATCCGTCGCTCGCCGGGCGCGAGCTCCACATCGGCGAACCCTTCGGGCACGGTGCTGCGCCCGTCGCCCACCGCCTCCACCGTGAACCGGGCGGTCTCGGTCGCTGAGGGGTTGAGCACCACCACGGCCGCCCCAGAGGTGCCACCAGCCGAGGCCACCGGCACGATCCAGCGGCTGGCCACCACCGGGGCACCGACCGTGAAGCTCCAACCAGGCTGAGCCGCGTCGGCGGAACCGACGACGGCCCGCTCGGCGACGACCGGCTGGCCGTTCCGGCTGCGCACCACGATGGCGTGGCCCACACCGATAGGCACCCGACCGTCGCCGAGGACGTCGATGGTCATCGATCGCCGCGGGCCCACGCTCACCGCGAAGGGCTCCGGGATCCCGTTGAGGTCGGGGTCGTCGAGCAGCACCTGCACGTCCACCTCGGCGGTGGTCTCGCCGGGGTTGTAGAGCGCGATCGTCTCCCCGTACCCGCTGGCGCCCACCCCGTCGGGGAAGAGCCAGGTCTCCGCCGGCGCGGACGCCCCGAGGGTGACGGCCAGGCCCTTCGGGGCACCCTCGCGACCGTCACCCGACTGGATCTGGTCGACCACCAGCCGACCAGACCGAGCCTTCACCTCGGTGGCAACCTCCGCCCGTAGGGTCACGACCTCGCTCACGTCGACCACCAGCAACCGCCCACCCGGAACCACCAGCGCCTGGTAGGCCTGCGGAGTCCGGGTCCCGTCATCGGTGTCGAACGTGATGTCGACCACCGCATCACCGGCGAACGGGTTGAACAGGGCGAGCACCATCCGGGTGCCCGCCCGGGTCGTGCCCGCCGGGAAGTACCACGTGTTCGAGGGCGCCGACGCGCACGCACCGAACGCCCGGCCGCTGGGACCGGTGACCTCGTGCTCGACCACCGCACCCCCGCCTCTCACCTCGACCAGCGCGGCGGCGAATGGAGCAGTGACGAGCTCCGCCAGGGCGATGGCGACCCGGGACCGGGGCGCCACGTCGAGCACCCTCGTCGCTGGCCGCCCCTCACTGGGATACGCGGTCAGGTGGGCGGTGACGGCGGCGTCCGAGGAGTTGGCCACGTGGACCACGTGCTCCGCCAACCCTTCCTGGGACCCGGTGGCCGTGCCCCCCGCGCAGTACCAGGTCGAGCCGACCGCGCCCGCCGGCGACGCCACCGGCACCGCCTGGTCGAACGGCTGCTCCGCCGCCGGCGCCTCACCAGCCGGCTGGCGACGCTCGACAACCATGGCACCCGCGAGCAACACGGCGAGGAGCAGGAGTACCGGCCAGCGCCAGGACCTCATGCCGTCAACTCCGACTCCCACCCGGTCTCCCGGAGCGGTCGGCGCTCGTCGTGCACGACGCGCACCCGCAACAAGTACCCGATGGCCACGAGCCACAACAGCGCCTGGCCGGCCAGCATCAACCTGTGGGCCGCCGGGGTGTCGAACCGCAGAGTCGCCTCCCCCGGGGTATCGACGTCGAACGCATTCGCCCAGCCCAGGGCGGTCGTGCGGTCCGCGGCCGAACCGCCCACATCCAGCACCCAACGATCGCTGGAGTCCTCCGCCAGGTAGACGGTGGCTGGCTGGTCGATGGACCCCTCGAAGCGCTCGACCCCCGCCCTCTGCGGTAGCGCCACCGGCGCCCCTTCGACCTGGGGAAGGACCCGATCGGTGGGAGCACCGGCGTCCCCGGGGATCTCCGTGCCGGCCGCCAGCAACGCCCGGGTCGGCCCCCAGACGTCATTCTGGTAGACCACGACCCCCGCGGCGGTGACCGCCGAGAGGTCGAGCTGGGACTCGAAGAGCGCCCGCACACCCGTGGCGTCGTAGGAAGGCTCGCTGTAGGGCTCCGGAGCGAGTGCCTGGGGCACGACGATGTAGCGGATCCCCATCGGGGCCAGGAGCGCGCCGAGCCGGCTGGTGCCACCGGCGGCAGCCGTCGCCAGCGCCTCGCCCACCAGCGGAGTGGGACCATTCGTCGTGCTCCACCGATCGCCGACCCTTGGGGTGCCGTCGGCAGACGTGGCGTAGGCGAGGCGGGTGCCCGGCGCGAGCTTGTCGATCGTTGAGGGGTCCAGCTCCCAGCCGGCCAGCGGCAGCACCGAGGCCTCACCCACCCACAGCACCCGGAAAGGGACCTCCTCGCCTTCTTTGTCCAGAAAGCCCAAGGTACGGCCGTAGTCACCAGCCGGCTGCTCCCAGCGCCCACCGACTGCTCCCCCGATGACGGGGAACGTGGCCAGCACCAGGGCCGCGCCGGCGAGCAGCGAGCCGATCTGGCGCCAACCAAAGTGGTAGTCGGGCAGGTCCACCTCGAAGGCGGCCATGCCCAGGGCCGATGCCAGCGCGAGCCCCACTGCCGCCGGCGCCAGCAACAGCGGCACCGGAGCCAGATCGGCGGGGAGCCACCCCTGCGACATGACCCACACCACGCTGAACGAAGCCGCGGCCATCGCCCAGGCTCGCACCGCCCAGGAGAGCCGCCAATCCCGACCGATGAGCAGCGGCAACGCTGCCACCACCAGCGTGGCATAGCCCAGCACGCCGGCGCCGAGTGGTCCGGTATGGAACCGGAGCAGATCGTCGAGACCCAGAGGGCGTTCCCCGACGGCGGAGGTGGCGAGCACCTCCCCCCACCCCTTGCTGAGCAGGGAAACCGACCATGGCGCGAGGAGCACGACGGCCACGATCGCTCCGGCGACGGAGACGACCAGCACCCGCCACGCGCCGGCCCACTGGCCGGCGAGCACGCCACCCACGACGAGCGCGACCCCGACCGCGGCGACGACCACGACGGTGATGGGGAAGACCATGCCGGCGAGGGCGGTGAGGACCCCGACCATCACGACCCGCTGCACCAGCGGACGGGGCCGCACCCCCGGGCCCGCCCGGCCTCCGAGGGGACCGAACGGCGCGAGACCTCCGGCCTTGGCGAGTTGGCCGACGATCCACGGCGTGAGCCCGTAGAGCACCAGCCCGCCCCACACTCCCGTCGCGATCGAGTTGTAGGCCAGCGGGATGCACAGGTAGACGACCAGGCCCACCACCCGCGAGCGACGGGAACCGATGGGCTTGCACAATCGCCACGTCCCCGCCGCGCCCAGCGGGATCATGCCGAGCAGGAGCAGCTTGCGCAGCAGGGACATGGCTCCCAGCAGCGGGAAGCCGAGGAGGCCGACCAGCCCGAGCGCGGTCGGGTTCACGGTCTCGGCTCCCAGGCCCACCGCCCGGTAGCCGCTGGCCCACTGAGCGACCAGGTCGGCCGCCGAGCCGCCGAGCACCGGCAGATCGCCGATGGCCGACAGGCGACCGAAGATCAGGTCTCGGCTGCCGATCACCAGCACGAGCGTCGCCACCACCCAGGCGAGCACGGTGGTGCGGGCGCGCGACGAGCGCATCGTCGTCGCCAGGTCCCGCCCGGCACCGGCGAGGGAGGTGAGCGGGTCCTCCGACGAGCCCAGCTGGCCACGGAGGAACGCGGCGAGCCGGGCGCTGCCCCGTGCCTGCAGCCGACTCACCTCCCGGTCAGGGACCCTGCGTACGGCCGCGAGCGCCTTGCGGCGTGAGCGGACCTCACCGCCGCGGCGGACGTTCCAGAGCCAGGCGCTCAGGACGTCGCGCGCCTGGCCGAACCGCCCGATGAGGGTCGCGTAGACCACCTCGAGGATCGCCAGCAGGGCGGCGCGCGGAACGGTGCGGGCGCGCGTCCACCAGGTGGTGGACACCCTCATGGCCCGGAGGCGATGCCGCATCTGGAGGCGACGACGATCATCGGCGGGCCGGCGCGCTCCCAGAGCTTCGAGGTGCGCGACCCGTGCGGCCGGGGCCACCACGACCCTCGCGCCCACCACGTGCGCTCGCCAGCACAGGTCGAGATCGTCACCGTGGAAGGAGATGCCCGGGTCGAATCCGCCCAGGGCCGCGAACAGGTCGGCCCGTACCAGCGTCGCCGCACCGGGGATGTAGAAGACGTCACGAACGGCGTCGTGCTGTGCCTGGTCCAGCTCGCCCCGATCGACGTAGGGCGCGGGGTAGCCGAACCGGTCCGCGCCCATCCCGACCTGCAACAGCCGATCGGGAGCGCGCCAGTCCACGATCTTCGGCCCGACGATGCCCGCGTTGGAGCGGAACGCTTCTTCCACCAGCACCTGTACCACGTCGGGCGCCAGCCGCACGTCGTCGTGGCAGAAGAGGTAGAACGCCGCTCCCTGCACCGCGGTGAGCACGGTGTTGCAGGCTGCACCGAACCCGTCGTTGCCTTCGATCCGGCGCAACAGCGCGTCCGGCAGGATGGGAGCGATGCGCGGTTGGAGGTCCGCGGTGCCACCGGCGTCGATCACCAGCACCGACGTGTTCCCGTACTGCTGCGCGGCGACGCTGCGCAGGGTGTCCTCGAACCAGGGTCCCGGGTCGTGGGCCACGATGACGATCACGACCGGAGGAGGGAGCGGGGCGGCATCCTGCTCCGGTTGATCGGGCGCGGCAGGGTCAGGCGCTTCGTCGGCGGAGGGACTCACGGCCCTGGCAGGCTACCCCCCGATAGCGCGCCGCTGGTTCACCCCTCGGGTGGCCGCACCGGGCCTTTGTGACGCTCCGGCTCGCGCCGGTAGCGTTCGCGGGGTGGGTCACGATGCGTTGAGGCTCTTCCGCGACACCGTGTACGTCACCGTCGGGTTCGGCGTGATCGCCTTCCAGAAGCTCCAGGTGCGGCGGCGTGAGCTCGAGAAGTCCCTCGAACAGCAGCTCGACGGGCCGCGGCGGTTGATGGACGGCGTGCTCGGCCGCAGGGGTCGCACCTGAACGGCCCCGCCGGCGGCTGTCCCGATCGCATGAACATCGACCGACCGGTACGCGTCGCGCTCGACGCCGTGGCGCTGCTCGACACCCGCACGGGCGTCGGGCGGTTCGTCGAGGAGACGATCTTCCGCCTCGCCCGGCGACCCGACCTCCGGCTCTCGGCGTTCGGCTACTGGCCGCGGGCCCGCACGAAGCTGCGAGCCGTGCTCCCCCCCGGCGTCGCGGTCTCCCCGTTCCCGATGCTCGGTCCACCGCTGCGGTTCCTCTGGCGGCACGGGCGCCTCCCCCCGGTCGAGTGCTGGTCGGGCCGGGTGGACGTGGTCCACGGACCGAACTTCCTCGCCCCGCCGGCCTGGCGAGCGGCCGAGCTCATCACCGTCCACGACCTCACCATCCTGCGCTACCCCGAGTACTGCACCAGCGACACGCTGCAGTTCCCCGCGCTCATCAGGCGTGCCATCGGCCGCGGCGCGTGGATCCATACCGTCTCGCGGTTCGTCGCCGCCGAGGTCGTGGAGCTACTCGGCGCGGACCCGGCCAAGGTGGTGACCATCCCCAACGGTGTGAGTCCGGTGCCCGATGCCGATCCGGCTTCGGGCAGGCAGCTCGCAGGTTGCCACCGCTACGTGCTGGCGCTCGGCACCGTCGAGCCGCGCAAGAACCTCCCCGGGCTGGTGGCGGCCTTCGATGCCGTCGCCGCCCGGCTGCCCGAGGTCCGCCTGGTCATCGCCGGGCCGGACGGTTGGGGCACGGCGGCACTGGACGCGGCGATCGGCCAGGCTGCGCATCGATCCCGGATCGTGCGCCTCGGCTGGGTGAGCGAGACCCAGCGCGCCGCCCTGCTGCGCGGAGCCGCGGTGTTGGCCTACCCGTCGGTGTACGAAGGGTTCGGCCTCCCACCCCTCGAGGCCATGGCGGTGGGGACCCCGGTGGTGACCACCCGCACCGGCGGCATCCCTGAGGTGGTAGGGGACGCGGCCCGCTGCGTCGAGCCGGACGACAACCAGGCACTGGCGCACGCACTGGAAGAGGTGCTCACCGACGAGGAGTTGGCGGCTCAACTCCGGGAGCGGGGGAAGGCTCGGGCCGAGCTGTTCTCGTGGCAGAACACCGCCGAGCAGCTCGCCAGGCTCTACCACCGGATCGCCGACGCGGCATGATGACCCGATGAAGGCGCTGGTCACCGGTGCGGCGGGCTTCGTCGGGCGCCACCTCACCGCGCACCTGGCCGCGATGGGCGACGAGGTCGTCGGGATCGATCGCCACGCCGGGCATCCCGACCTCCTCGACGCTGAGGGCCTGGCGGCGCTGGTGCGGGACGAGGCGCCTGACGCCGTCTACCACCTGGGGGGATGGAGCGACGTGGGCGCCTCCTGGGAGCAGCCGATCGACACCTTCCGGGTGAACGCCGAGGGGACGCTCAACCTGCTGCTCGCGTGCCGGGGGCTCGGCGCGAGGGTGCTCGTCGTGACCAGCGCGGACGTGTACGGCAAGGTGTCGCTGGCGGAGCTCCCGCTCACGGAGGAGTCCCCGCTGCGCCCGATCACCCCGTACGCCGCGAGCAAGATCGCCGCCGACTACCTCGGGCTCCAGGCGTGGCTCGGCTATCGGATCGCCGTCGTGCGGGCTCGTGCGTTCAACCACCTCGGTCCCGGGCAGAGCAACCGCTTCGTATGCCCGGCGCTCGCCGAGCGCATCGCCCGCAACGAGCTCGAAGGGCGAGAGGTGGTCCCCGTCGGCAACCTCACGCCCCGGCGCGACTTCACCGATGTCCGTGACGTCGTGCGCGCGTACCGGTTGCTCGTGCTCGACGGGGAACCGGGGGAGGCCTACAACGTGTGCCGAGGGGTCGACATCGCGATCAGCGAGCTCGCGGACCGGCTGGTGGGCATGGCTTCCCGACCCATGCGCCTCGAGGGCGATCCCGACCTCCAGCGACCAGTCGACGTCCCCATCCTGCGGGGCGACTACACCAAGCTGCACAAGGACACCGGGTGGGAACCGCAGATCCCCCTCGACGAGACCCTCGCGGACGTGCTCGATGAGTGGCGCGCCCGCGTCGGGGCCTAACGCTCGTGTCGGCTGGTCCGCAGCGAGCGCAACCGCTCCCGGGCTTCCCGCAGCGCTCGTCGCTCCCGCTCGTCGTGGGTCACCTCGGCGAGGTCGGCGAGCACCGACTCCCAACGAGCGATGACCGCCTGGCGGTGCCTCGCTGGCACGTGTTCCAACCAGGCGAGGTCGTTGTCGAGCAGTGCGAGCTGGTGGGCCACCTCCGTGTAACGGGCCACCACCACGGGCAGGCGTTCAGCCTTGGCGGCAGGGTACGAGGTGCCGGCGACCAGCTCGTGCGGCTCGAGCTGGAAGACGCTGGCCAGCAGTGCGACGGTGCGCTCCCCCGGGACGGTCAGGCCGGCCTCGAGGTGCGACACCGTGACCCGGGAGACCGCCAGGCGCTCGGCCAGCTCCTGCTGGGTCAACCCGGCCTTGCCCCGAAGCTCCGCGATGCGGCGACCGAGGTTCTCGTTCACGTGCCAACCCACTTAGCAGACAACCGGCCCGAACCACGATAGGACGTAAGCCCATGGCCCGACGCGCGCTCATCACCGGGATCACCGGCCAGGACGGGTCCTACCTGGCGGAGTTGTTGCTCGAGAAGGGCTACGAGGTGACCGGCATGGTCAGGCGGTCGAGCACCGTCACCTTCGAGCGGATCAGCCACATCCAGGACCGGCTCACCCTGGTGCCGGGCGATCTCCTCGACGAGGCCTCGCTGATCGAGGTGCTACGCAGCCACCGGCCCCATGAGGTCTACAACCTCGCCGCACAGTCGTTCGTCCAGACCTCGTTCGGTCAACCGGTGCTGACCGGCGAGACCACCGCCCTGGGTGTCACCCGCCTACTCGATGCGATCCGCCTCGTCGACCCCGACATCCGCTTCTACCAGGCGAGCAGCAGCGAGATGTTCGGCAAGGTCGTCGAGGTGCCCCAGAACGAGCGCACCCCCTTCTACCCTCGCAGCCCCTACGGCGTGGCGAAGGTCTACGGTCATTGGATCACGGTGAACTACCGGGAGTCCTACCAGCTGCACGCGACGAGCGGCATCCTCTTCAACCACGAGTCGAGCCGGCGGGGCCTGGAATTCGTGACCCGCAAGATCTCCCACGGGGTGGCCCGCATCAAGCTCGGGCTCGACGACGAGTTGCGCCTCGGCAACCTCGAGGCGCAGCGCGACTGGGGCTTCGCCGGTGACTACGTCGAGGCGATGTGGCTGATGCTCCAGCAGGACGCGGCCGACGACTACGTCATCGCCACCGGCGAGACCCACTCGGTGCGCGAGTTCTGCGAGCTCGCCTTCGGCCATGTCGGCCTCGACTACGAGGACTTCGTCGTGCAGGACGAGCGCTTCTTCCGCCCGGCGGAGGTCGACCTCCTCGTCGGGGATGCATCCAAGGCCCGAGCGGTGCTCGGCTGGAAGCCGAAAACCTCGTTCGAAGAGCTGGTGCACCTGATGGTCGACGCAGACCTGGCCCTGCTCTCGGACCGGGGCCGGCCCGGTCGCTGACGCCGGAGAGCGAGCTGATGATCGCCGTCATCGCCGGGGGTGTCGGAGCCGCCCGGTTCCTCACCGGGCTGGTGCAGGTGGCAGAGCCGGCCAGCATCACCGCCATCGTCAACGTGGGCGACGATCTCGAGCTGCACGGGCTGCACATCAGCCCCGACATCGACACCGTGACCTACACGCTCGCCGGCGCCGCCGACCCCGAGCGCGGCTGGGGGCTGGCCGGCGAGAGCTGGCGGGCGATGGAGGTGTTGGAGCGTTATGGCGGTGCGAGCTGGTTCCGGCTCGGGGACCTCGACCTGGGCACCCACCTCTACCGCACCCAGCGGCTGCTCGACGGCGCGCCCCTGTCGATCGTGACGGGTGAGCTCGCCCGCGCCTGGGGTGTCGAGGTTGGGATCGTCCCGGCCACCGACGATCGGCTCCGCACCATGGTCACCCTCCCCGACGAGGGAGGGATCGAGGTGGGCTTCCAGGAGTACTTCGTCCAGCGCCGGCACGCCGTGCGGGTTTCCGCACTCCGCTTCGACGGCGCCACCAGCGCTCGGCCCGC
This sequence comes from Rhabdothermincola sp., assembly GCF_036846205.1. Taxonomy (NCBI): domain Bacteria; kingdom Bacillati; phylum Actinomycetota; class Acidimicrobiia; order Acidimicrobiales; family Iamiaceae; genus Rhabdothermincola; species Rhabdothermincola sp. The sequence goes on from NZ_DAIUCK010000019.1 coordinate 17,909, forward strand.
CCCCGGGGTGCTCGACGCCATCACCGCCGCCGACACCGTGGTGGTCGCGCCCTCGAACCCGCTGGTGTCGATCGACCCGATCCTCGCCGTACCGGGGATCCGGGAAGCGATCGCCGCCCGGCGCGATCGGGTGGTGGCCGTGTCCCCCATCGTCGCCGGCGCTGCCCTGAAGGGACCCGCTGACCGGTTGATGACCGAGCTCGGCCACGAGCCGACCGTCGTGGGGGTGGCCCGCCTCTACCGGGAGATCGCCGCAACCCTGGTGGTGGACGACGCCGACCGCGATCTGGCCCCAGCGGTCGAGGGGGAGGGACTTCGCTGCGTCATCGCGCCCGCGATCATGTCGGACCCGCACGCTGCCTCGGTCCTCGCCCAGGCGGTCCTGAGCGCGGCTCGGGGCGTCAGGTGAGTCGCATCGAGATCTTCGGTCTGGTGGGCATCCCCGAGGTCGCGCCCGGAGATGACCTGGCCTCCATCATCGTCTCGACCGCGGCGCACGACGAGGCGACGGCGTTGCAGGACGGCGACGTGGTGGTCGTGACCCAGAAGGTTGTCTCGAAAGCCGAGAACCGCCTGGTGCCGATCGACCCGACGGACCCCACCAGCCACAAGACACTGGTGGAGCAGGAATCGGTCCGGGTGCTGCGCCGCCGGGGCGACCTGGTCATCAGCGAGACGGTGCACGGGTTCGTGTGCGCGAATGCCGGCATCGACCTCTCCAACGTGGCCAGGGGGCAGGCCGCGCTCCTGCCCGCTGACCCTGACCGGTCTGCTCGGCGCATTCGAGACGGGATCCGGGGCAAGGCGGGGATCGACGTGGCTGTGGTCGTGTCCGACACGTTCGGGCGGGCCTGGCGTCGCGGCGTCGTCGACGTCGCCATCGGTTGCGCGGGCGTGGCGGCGATCGTGGACCTGCGCGGATCGACCGACTCGTTCGGTCGCGAGCTGCAGGTCACCGAGGTGGCGGTGGCCGACGAGCTGGCCGCCGCTGCCGAGCTGGTGATGGGGAAGGCCACGGGCATCCCGGTCGCGATCCTGCGGGGCGTCGACCGGGCGTGGCTGCGCGACTCGAGCGTCCGCGGCGAGCTGGTCAGAGCGCCCGGCGAGGATCTCTTCCGCTAAGCGGGACGCTGTGCCCGGAACCAGTCGAGGACCGCGACGGTGCCCGTGTCCAGATCGGTCCGGGGCGTCCAACCGAGCGTCTTGCCGGCCAACGCGGGGTCGAGTGCGGAACGGGCCAGCTCTCCTGCCCGGGGAGGAGCGTGGCGGGCCGGCAGGTCGACCCCGGCGGCCCGGGCCATGGAGTCGTAGAGCTCGTTGACGGTGGTTTCAACACCGGTGCCGATGTTGAGCAGCATCCCGTCACCCTCTGTCACCGACCGCATGAACGCGTCCACGACGTCAGAGACGTAGACGAAGTCGCGGGTCTGCTGGCCGTCACCGAAGATCGTGCACGGTTCTCCTGACAGGAGTCGTCCGGCGAAGATCGCCACCACCCCTGCCTCGCCGTTGGGGTCCTGGCGCGGCCCGTAGACGTTGGCCAGCGCCAGTGCCGTGAACGCCAGGCCATGCAAGGCGTGGTAGCAGAACAGGTAGTCGTCGACCACCTTCTTGGCAACGCCGTACGGCGATGTCGGGTGCTGGGGATGGTCCTCGGTGACCGGCAGCGCGTCCGGGCTCGGCTCGCCGTAGATCGTCCCCCCGCTGGAGGCCACCACCACTTTGCGAGCTCCGGCACGCCGAGCGCCCTCCATCACCTGCAGGCTGCCGATGACGTTGACCTCGGCATCGAACACGGGCCGAGCCACCGACACCCGAACATCGGCCTGGGCGGCCAGGTGGAACACCACCTCAGGGGCGCGAGCCTCGATGAGCTCGACCAGGGTCGCGTCGCGGATGTCGAGGTGGTGGAACCTCAGGCGATCGCCGTGGGTGCGCCGGGCGGACTCGAGGTTGGCGAGATTGCCGGTCCAGAGGTTGTCCACGACATCGACCTCGTGGCCCTCGGCGAGCAGCCGATCGACGAGATGGCTGCCGATGAAGCCCGCGCCGCCGGTGACGATGGTCTTCATGCTGTCTCCATGGGTATCCGCGCGCCGTGCGCCTTCAGGCCTGGATCCACCGTCATCGCCCCTCCCACCACGGTGAGCTCGTCGAGGACCGCGCCCTCACCCACGACCGCATCGGGGCCGACGATGGAGCGCGTCACGGTTGCCCCCGCGCAGATCCGGGCGCCCGGCAGGACCGCGGAATCGACGACCCGTGCCCCGGCGTCGATCCGGGCCCCGTCCATCACGACCGAATGCTCGACGTCTGCCTGCGTGCTCACCGTCGCGGACGCGGCGATGGCGCGCTCCGGGGCACCGCGCACCCCGTCGATGAGGTCGAGTTGCACCTGCAGGTAGGTGGCGGGGGTGCCGGCGTCGACCCAGTACGCATCGCTCTGGAGGGCGAACAGCGACCGATCTGCGACCATGGCCGGGAACGTCTCCCGCTCGATCGACACCCGCCGGCCAGCGGGGATCCGATCGAGGACCGACGGTTCGAGGACGTAGGTGCCGGCGTTGATCCAGTGACTTGGCGCCTCACCCGGAGGTGGCTTCTCGATGAACGCCTCCACCCGGCCGTGCTGGTCGATGGGGACCACGCCGTAGCGGCTCGGATCGTCGACCGGCGTGAGGGCGATCGTGCCCTCCGCGTTGCGCTCGCGGTGCACACGCCACAGCTCGCCGATGTCCAGGTCGGTGAGCACGTCACCGTTCACCACCAGGAAGGTGCTGTCGATCCCGCCTTCCTCCGCCGCGAACCGCACCGCGCCGGCCGTGTCGAGCGGTTCAGCCTCCACCGCGTAGTGCAGCCTGACCCCGGCACAGACGTCCTCCGGGTACGCCTGGAGGAACGCGTCCGGCCGGTACCCGAGGGAGAGGATCGCATCGGTCACGCCGTGCCGGCTCAGCGCCTCGATGACCCGTTCGATCATCGGTCGGCCCACGATCGGGAGCATCTGCTTCGGGGTGGTCGAGGTCAACGGTCGCAGCCGCGTGCCGAAGCCGCCGACCAGGACGACGGCTCTCACGGGGTCGCAGTGGCTGGCGTCGTCGTGGAAGGTTCACTCGGGGTCGGACCCTGGGACGGGATGGTGACCGTCGCGCCGGTATCAGTCTCCCCCTCGATCACCGAGTTCGGCTGGGTCGAGCCGTCCAGCGCGGTGGTCGACGTCGGCGACCCACCGCCGGGGAGGTCGACGGGGTTGTCAAGGTTGGAAACGCTGGGTGGGCGAGGAACCTCGGCCCCATCCGGGACGATGGCGATCGTGATCGCGTCGCGGTCGGCCCTGAGCGGGATCTTGCCGAAGTCACGGTCGTAGACCGTCGGCTCCGCGTTGGGATCATCCGCGGGCCAGACGTAGACCTTCAGGTTGGCGGGCTGGCCGTCGCAGTCCATGCCGTTCTCGTACTTCGTGCCATCGGGCATGGTGATCGAGCTCGACCCGAAGGTCACCCCGACCATGTCACCCCACTTCCCCAGCGTCGCGTTCCTGCCGCCGTGGCTGTCGCTGAAGGGATGGATGTGGATCAGGCCGTCTCCGTGGGTGTGGATGCCCGTGGTGTCGTTCTTGACGTCGGTGAGGGGAGCACCGAAGGCATTGCACACGTAGAAGCCGTACGCATTGTGCCAGTGGTCCTTCGACGTGGGCGGTGAGGCGCTGGCCGGATCGAGCCCTGATTCACCGCGCGCGAACCACACCAGGCCGACACCGAGCACGACGATGGCGAAGACCGCGAGCGGGAACACGAACTTCCGTTGGGAGGGCCGGACGGACCCACCCGCTCTCGCGGCGCGCGCCACCTTCTTGGAGGAGGATGCCTTGCCCATAGCACGACCACGCTAGCCGCCACTGCTCGGCATTCCGGCGCGCAGACCGAAGAACAGCTGTTCGTACGCTGCTGCCACCGCAGCCGGCGACGCCCAGGATTCGACGAAGCGTCTTCCCGACGAGCCCATGGCGGCCGCTTCGTCGGGCGCGTCCAGCAGGCGCCGGATCGCCTTCGTGAACGATTCCGGGTCCCCCGGGGGGACGGCCAGGCCAGCACCCGCCCGCTCGACCGTCCGGGCCACCTCGGTGCCAGGGTCGACGCTGGCCACGATCGGGCGCCCCGCGGCGAGGATCGAGTACAGCTTGCTCGGCACACTCGACCACGCCAGGCCTTTCTTGAGCGGCACCACGTGCACGTCCGCCGCCGCCAGGACCTCGGGGAGCCGGTCCTTCGGCTGCATGTCGACGAAGCGGACGTTGGGCAGCCCCTGGGCGCGTCGTTCCAGCTCCGGGCGAGCAGCCCCGCCACCGTTGATGACGAACACCACTCCGGACTCATCGACCATCGCCGCCGCCGCGTCGAGGAGCAGCTCCAGCGACTGCGAGAGACCCACGTTGCCCGCGTACATGACTACCCGCTTTCCTTCCAAACCGTTGAGAGCCCGGTAGCGGTTCTCTTTCGGCCCGGGCGTGATCCAGCTCGTGTCGACGAAGTTGGGGATGACGTGCACCTTCGCGGCCTGCCGGGCGGCGGCCCGACCGTGCAAGCCCTGCGTGATCTTCGCCCTCACGTTCTCCGCCAGGTCGTCCGACAGGACGGTGACCGCGTCGGACCGCCGGTAGGAGAAGCGCTCCAGGTGGCGCGCCGCGGCAATGACCCGCCGCCCCGTGAGCAGGCCGAGCTCGACCGCTACGTCCGGGAACACATCCTGGATGTTGAACACCAGTGGCACTCGGTGCACCCTGCTGACCACCCATCCTGCGAGGCCGAGGGTCAACGGCGGCGACATGGCGAGGACCACATCGGAGCGCGGACCACCGAGGGCCACCGCCATGGCGAATCCGGTGAAGCCGCCGAACGCCACGGCTCGGGCCGGGATGTTGCGCTTGTCGGTCGGGAACGGGTGGATCCTGCTGACCCGTCCCCAGTCGGCTCGCTCCGTGCGCACCAACTGGCCTTCCCAGCCGGGCTCCACCGCGTGGTGCTCGTACCACGGCAGCGAGGTGACCACGTGCAGCCGGTGACCGCGCTGGACCAGCTCGGCGGCGATCCTCGTCATCACCTCGCCGGTGGGTGCCACGTCAGGCGTGAAGTGCGGGCAGAGGATGGTCACCTCGAGCGCTCGACGCTTTGTCACCGGACTCTCCCCCGCGAGCTGGCGATCGCTCGTCGATACACCTCCGCCAGCTTCTGTGGCGAATCGCCGGACTGGAAGGCAGCCGCCCGCGAGCGCGCCCGCCGAACGAGATCAGCCCGGTACGGCTCGTCGTCGAGGACCCGGCGGATGGCCCCTGCCCACGCCTCGACGTCGTCAGGGGGGAGGAGCTCACCACCCCCGCCGACCACCTCGGCCAGCGCGGCCGCGTCGCTGGCCAGGACCGGACATCCCCGACTCATGGCTTCGATGACCGGCAAGCCGAAGCCCTCATACCGTGACGGGAACGCTAGTGCGGTGGCCTCGCGGTAGAGCACGTCGAGGTGATCGCTCGGGACCCGGTAGGTCCGCCGCACCTGCTGGCCGATGCCGAGCTCACCGATCAGCCGGCGACACTCCGGTTCGGCTGGCCCACTCCCCGCCGTGAGCACGAGCACGGTCGCCGGGTCCGAGCGGACGGCCAGCGCGAACGCCCGGAGCAGGGTCTCGTGGTTCTTGTGCGGGTAGGTGATCGCCGGGTAGAGGAGGAAGGGGCGGCCGACCAGGTCGTAGGCCGACCGCACCGTCCCGACCGGCGCCGCCGGTTCGAGGGCTACAGGCAGATCCGGCGGCACCGTGGCGATCCGAGCAGGATCCACCGCGAGCTGCCGAGCGACGTCCCGGCCGGCCCAGCTGCTCAGGGTGACGAGCGCCACGGCAGCCCGTGCAGACCGGGGGACCGCGACCCGAAGGTAGACCCGCTTGGCCCATCCGAAGTTCTGGGGCAGGTCCCAAGGCTGCAGGTCGTGGACGGTGAGGACACCGGGAGCGGTCCTCCGAGCGGGCATCGTGCCCCCCATGTGATGGACGAGTGCCACTTGTTCCTGGCGCGATCTCCACGCCAGCCACGTGCTCTCGGCTGTCACCCGGAGCAGCTTCGAGCGTCCCGACACCGGCGCCACGATGCAGCGCAGGTCCCGAACCAGGTCCGGGTAGCGTGCCGGGAAGCTCTGGTTCACGAACAGCACGAGCTCCAGATCGGGGAAGCGATCGGCTTGCCGCACCCAGGCGCGCAGAATGCCCACGGTGTATTCCTCGCTCCCGCCGACGACCCCGGGAACCAGCCAGAGGAGGTTGCACCCGACGCGATGGGACGGTGCTCCCCTCATCTCCCGGCCGCCTCCTCGTAGGCAGCCACGAGCGATGCCGCGGTGCGCTCCCAGGTGAACGTCGCAGCCCGCTCCCGAGCCAGCTCGCCGAGCCGGCGGGTGAGCGCGTCGTCGCGCAGGATCCGCTCCATGGCCCGCGCGAGCCCGTCGACATCGGTGGGATCCACGACCAGACCGGCATCGCCCACGACCTCCTCGGTCGCCGTGCCCGCAGAGGTCACCACCGGGGTTCCCTGAGCCATCGCCTCGAGCACGGGCAGGCCGAAGCCCTCCCGAATGCTCGGGAGGCAGAACAGGCTCGCGCCGGCATACAGCGCGCGGAGATCCGGCGGCGGTACGAAGCCGAGCACATGCACCCGGTCACGCAACTTCGACCCGATCAGCCGTTCGAGATCCTCGTTCCAGCCTGCAGGGCCGGCCAGCACCAGGTCGACATCGTCGATGTCCATCCGGCCGAACGCCTCGAGCAGCACGGGCAGGTTCTTGCGCGGCTCGACCGTTCCGGTCCACAGCACGTAGGGCCGTTCGATCCGGCGAGCGGTGAGCATCTGCGCGACCTCTGATGCCGAGGCGGTCTCGATGCGGATGCCCCAGGGCACCAGCCGGAGACGGACCGGGTCGAAGCCGTGAGCCACGCAGTCGTCGATCGTCGCCTGGGAGGGCGCGATCACCAGGTCCGCCTCGCGCCTGGCCAGGTCGATCGCTCGCCGGAAGAACCGCAAACCGTGCTTCGTCACGTGGCCCGGTTGGTGGAGGAACCCCAGGTCGTGCACGGTGACCACCAGCGGTGCCGATCGGGGCGGCACGGCCATGCCCGTGGCGTGGATGACGTCGACCGCCCCGGTCGCCAGCTGGACAGCCGGCCAGCGCAGCGCGTGCCAGCTCTCGTAGAGAGCGAGGCGCGGGAGCGGCAGCATCCGCACCGCGATCTCCGGTCGCCATTCGGGCGGGGGGGGGTGCCGATGGCGGGCGCTGACCCCCACCAGATCGAGGCGCGCATGGCGAACCATGGCACTCACCGCGTCGAGAGCCGATCGCGCTGTGCCCCCCGGCACGTCGTGCCAGCACTGCTCGAGCGTGACCGCGACGCGCAACTGCCGTGTCATGGCCAGGGCTCAGACGTCGAGGAGCTGGCGGAAGTAGGCCACGGTGCGCTCGATGCCTTCGCGCAGGCCGATCTCCGGTTGCCATCCCAACCGCTGCCGGGCCATCGTCAGGTCAGGTCGGCGCTGGCGGGGATCGTCGACCGGCAGCGGCTCATGGACGACCTCTGAGGTGGAGCCGGTGACCTCGAGAACCAGGTCTGCCAGCTCGCGGACCGTGAACTCCCCGTCGTTGCCGATGTTGACGGGACCGCTCTCGCCGGAGTCGAGCAGGGCGAGGAATCCCCGGATCTCGTCGTCGACGTAGCAGAAGCTTCGGGTCTGGCTGCCGTCGCCGTAGATCGTGATCGGCTCACCCTTGAGAGCCTGGACGATGAAGTTCGACACCACCCGACCGTCTTCGGCGCGCATCCGGGGCCCGTAGGTGTTGAAGATGCGCACGATGCGCACATCGATCCCGTGGTAGCGGTGATACGCCATCGTCATCGCCTCGGCGAACCGCTTGGCCTCGTCGTACACCCCGCGGGGGCCGACCGGGTTGACGTGCCCCCAGTAGCTCTCCGGCTGGGGATGAACCTCGGGATCGCCGTAGACCTCGCTGGTGGAGGCGAGCATGAACGTCGCCTGTTTGGCCTTGGCCAGGCCGAGGCCATTGTGCGTACCCAGGCTGCCGACCTTGAGCGTCTGGATCGGCATCTCCAGGTAGTCCTTTGGTGATGCCGGGCTGGCGAAATGCAGCACGGCGTCGACCGGCCCCGGCACCCAGAGGTACTCGCTGACGTCGTGCCTCACGAACGTGAAGCCCTCGACGCCGAAGAGGTGCTCGATGTTCGCCACCGATCCGGTGATCAGGTTGTCGATGGCGATCACCTCATCGCCTCGGGCGAGGAGGTGATCGGCGAGGTGTGAACCGAGGAAGCCCGCTCCCCCGGTGACGACGATCCTGGCCATCAGGTGCGCCCGATCCCCTCGTAGCGGAAGCCCCGGCGCGCCAGCGCGCTGCGGTCGAGGAGGTTGCGGCCGTCGACGACCTGACGGTGGCGAAGCTGCTCACCCACCTTGTCCAGATCGAGCCACTTGAACTCATCCCACTCGGTGAGCACCGCCAGGACGTCGGCCCCGTCGCAGGCCGCGTACGGATCGTCGCAGACCTTCAGGCCAGGGAGCTGATCGAGCGGATCGCGGACGGTCGGGTCGTACGCCCGCACCATCGCTCCCGCGTCGAGGAGGCGTCCGACGATCTCCAGCGCGGGTGATTCGCGCAGGTCGTCGGTGTTGGCTTTGAACGTGAGCCCCCACACCGCCACCGTCGATCCCTCCAGCGTGCCGACCATGCGCCTGATCTTCGCCACCACCCGATCGAACTGCTCGTGGTTGACAGAGATCACCCCTTCAAGGAGGTCGAAGTGATACCCGGCCTCTTTGGCGAGGTACAGCAACGCCCGCGAATCCTTGGGGAAGCAGCTCCCTCCCCAGCCCGGGCCGGGCTTCAGGAACTCGTGCCCGATGCGCTTGTCGTAGCCCATCCCGAGCACGACGTCATTGACATCCGCCCCGACGGCTTCGCACACCGCGGCGATGGCGTTGACGAACGACAGCTTGGTCGCCAGGAACGCGTTGCTCGCGTACTTGATGGTCTCGGCGGAAGCAGGGTCGGTGACCATCAACGGTGCTGGAACGTCGAGGTAGAGCGCAGCCACCCGGATGGCGGCGCTCTGGTCGTCGCTGCCGATGATGACCCGGTCGGGATGGAGGAAGTCGGTGACCGCAGAGCCCTCCCTGAGGAACTCGGGGTTGGAGACCACGAACACGTCGGAGCGCCCCAGCGCTTGCTCGACGAACCTGGTCGATCCGACCGGGACCGTCGATTTGTTGACCACCACCGCGGCAGGTGGGAGGTGCGGGGCGATCTCCCTCGCGGCGGCCTCGATGTAGCTCAGGTCGGCGGACCCATCGGGCCCCTGTGGCGTCGGCACACACAGGTAGGCGAACTCCGCGTCACGGACCGCGCCCGCCGCGCCGACCACGAACCGGAGCCGGCCCGACCGCAAGCCCTCCCGCACCAGCTCCTCGAGGCCGGCCTCGAGGATGGGGACCTCACCGCTGCGCAGACGTTCGATCTTGGCCTCATCCACGTCGGCGCAGACGACGTCATGGCCCAGGTGGGCGAAGCACGCGCCCGTCGTGAGGCCGACGTACCCCGTGCCGATGACCGCGATCCTGCTTCCCATCCACCCTCACCCTGGCTCACTGGCAGCCGCCATCGTACTCATGGGTGGGTGCGAGCCGAGACCCCTCGCCAGGGGTCGCGCCGATCAGCCGCAGCTGATCCCCGGCGGTGGCATCGGGACGTAGCCCACCACACCCTCGGCAGGTTCGGCCCCTTCCGGCGGGGTGGTGGTCGACGTCGACCCGGGAGCATCGACCGCGGCGTCGAGGAATGACCGGAAGTCCTCGAGCGGCCGGGGTTCCGCTCGCACGGAGCTGAAGTCCGTGCCGGTCACCAGCGCGACCGTCACATCGTCGGGCAGGCTCGGATCCATCTCGAAACCGACTTCCCCGTCGAGATACCTGGCCAGCTCGGCGGCTTGCCGTTCACTCCCCGGCCCGTAGAGCACGGTCGTCCGACCGACGCGGAAGCTCGAGGCGTCGACGGAACGCACGGTGACGAACCCGAGCCGGCCGAGCGCGTCGAGGGCTTGCCGCCCCTGGCTGCTGCGCCCGGAGCCGTTCCTCACCTCCACCCGGATGGAGGCGACGGGATCCGCATCAGACTCGACACCTCGGAACCGATCGAAGATCGGCTGGGCGCCCTTCTCGTCGAGGAACAGCACGGATGCCGCTCCGGCGAAGCCGCCTCGGGTCGGCGGTGTGAACACCTCGAGGGTGTCGGGATCGAAGTCGCGGAACTGCGAACCGAGGTCGAGCAGGTCCTGCGTGGTGAGCTGGTCGTCGAGCGTGACGTTCTTCTGCGCCACCTGGATGAGCTGCGAGAGCGTGAAGGGGTTCCGCACGCCTCGGGCCACCGCTCGTTTCAGTGCGGCCTTGATGAAGTGCTGCTGCCTGCTGATCCGCCCGTAATCCGAGGACGGGTCTTCTTTCCAGCCCTTGCCCTCGTTGATCTCGAAGTGGCGGCTGCGGGCGAAAGCCAGGGCCTGATCGGGGTCAAGGGTCACACAACCGGTCTCGTCCTGCGCCAAACCCGTCTGGCGGTCGCGGGCCGGCCACGGGAAGTACATGGGGACGCCGTCGATGGCCGCCACCAGTTCCTTGAACCCCGCGAAGTCGACCTGCACGAAGTGGTGGATCGGGATGCCGAAATCCTGCTGGATGGTCTGGATCAGCCGCTCGGGCCCACCCATGGCCATCGCTGAGTTGATGCGCCCCTTCGAGTTGGACCCCGCCAGCGGGACCCAGAGATCCCGGGGCAGCGACAACAGAAGCGCCTTCTCCGAACGGGGATCGAGGCGGAGCACCATGATCGTGTCGGTGTTGAGCGAGCGCGATCGCCCGATGAGCACCGGGTCACCGGACGACAGGCCACTCCCGTCGTCCACTCCGACGAGCAGGATGTTCTGCGGCTCCCCCGTGGTCGCCCGATCATCGAGCACCCCTCCGATGCTCACCCGTGGCAGCGCGCTCAGCTCACGCTGCACGTAGGTCAGCGCCGCGGCGGAGCCCAGGCAGATGACCACCAGCACGACATTGACGGTGATCAACAGGCGCTGTGGCCACGTCCGGCGAGCTCGTCGCACGGCGGGCCACGCTACCAGCGCGCCTGGTGGCGCTTCGCGCGCTACGTGACCGGGAGCCCGAGCTCGCGAGCGATGACCAGCCGCTGGATCTCGCTCGTTCCTTCACCGATCTCGAGCACCTTCGCGTCGCGGTAGTGACGCGAGACGGGAGTCTCGTCCATGAACCCGTAGCCACCGAAGATCTGCGTGGCCTCCCGGGTGGCGGTGACGGCCGCTTCGCTCGCGTAGAGCTTGGCGGTGGCGGCCTCCTTCTTGAACGGGCGCCCCGCGTCGGCGAGGGCCGCAGCACGGTAGGTCAAGGCCCGGGCCGCGTCGGCCATCACGGCCAGGTCCGCGACCTTGAACGCCACCGCCTGATTGGCGCCGATGGCCCGCCCGAAGGCGATGCGCTCGCACGCGTAGCGCCGGCAGGCGTCCAGGCACGCCTCGATCACCCCGACCGCAAGGGCGGCGATGGCGATCCGGCCTTCGTCCAGGATCGCCAGGAAGTTCGCGAAGCCTCGACCTCGCTCGCCGAGGAGGTTCGAGCCGGGCACCCGGCAGCCGTCGAAACTCAGGCCGTGGGTGTCGCTCGCGTGCCAGCCCATCTTCCGGTACGGGGGGTGCACGACCAGGCCGGGGGAGCCGGCGGGAACGACGATGGTGCTGATCTCGGGTGCCGCGCCGGCCGGCCCGGTGAGCGCGGTGATGGTGATGACGGAGGTGATCGGAGTGCCCGAGTTGGTGATGAACGCCTTCTCGCCGTGGATGACCCACTCGCCGCTGGTCTCGTCGAGTCGGGCCCGGGTCCGGGTGCCGCCGGCGTCGCTGCCGGCATCGGGTTCGGTCAGACCGAACGCACCCAGCGCCCGGCCCGCACAGAGGTCGGGGAGCCACCGCTGGCGCTGCTCCTCGGTACCGAAGCGGAAGATCGGGTTGGCCCCGAGGCCGACGGCTGCTTCGAGGGTGATGGCCATCGACTGGTCCACCCGGGCCAGCTCCTCGATGGCGACGCACAGGGTCGTCAGGTCCGCGCCGCCGCCGCCGTACTCCTCCGGGAAGGGCAGCCCGAACAGCCCCAGCTCACCCATGGCCAGCACGGTGTCGACGGGGAAGGTGTGGGACTGGTCCCACTCCTGCGCACGAGGGGCGATCTCGGCCTCGGCGAACTCGCGCACCACCTTGCGGAACGCGTCCTGCTCGGCCGTCAACTCGAATCCCACGGTTCGATCGTAGGCCGCGCCGCTCATAGGCTCGACCCGTGGACGACGCCCTCGCGGTCGTCGGTGACCGGCTCGCCACCGAGCTGCTGGATGTCACCGACGATCTGGCCGCACTCGACAGCTCGGGCTTCTGGGCGGTCGTGGTGCCCTTCACCGGGCGCCCCGTCTGCGCCCGATTCGGCCGGGTGCGCCCCGCGAGGCCCTGGCCGGGTCGGCCCTGGATCGGCCCACCGGCCGGCGCGTGGACCACGAGCCTCGATCGTGGGGGGTTCGAGCGCGGCGTGCGCACCATCCGCCAGGCGATCGCCGCCGGTGACGTGTACCAGGTCAACCTCACCCGGCGGCTCTCCGCCCCGGCGCCTCCCGGCGCGAAGGTCGCGGCGCTCGGCGCCGCGCTGGCGCTCGGCAACCCCGCCCCGTTCAGCGCGGTGGTCGATCTGCCGGACCACGGCGTGCACGTCGCCTCGGCCAGCCCCGAGCGGTTCCTCTCCCGGCGCGGCGACCGGGTGTGGTCGTCCCCCATCAAGGGCACTGCGCCCATCCCTGAGGAGCTGACCGCCAAGGACAGAGCGGAGAACGTGATGATCGTCGACCTGGTTCGCAACGACCTGGGCCGGGTGTGCGACTACGGCACCGTCCGGGTCCCTTCCCTGCTCGCCGTGGAGCGCCATCCCGGTCTGGTCCACCTGGTCAGCACGATCGAGGGGCGACTACGCCCGGGAATGGGTTGGCCCGAGCTCCTGGAGGCCACGTTCCCGCCAGGGTCGGTCACCGGGGCGCCGAAGCTGTCAGCGCTCGATCTGATCGAACGCCTCGAGCCGGTTCCTCGCGGGGTGTACTGCGGGGCCGTGGGGTGGGTCGACGCGGATCGCGAGGCCGGCGACCTGAACGTGGCGATCCGCACCTTCTGGATCGAGGAGGGTCGGCTCCATTTCGGTACGGGTGGCGGCATCACCTGGGGCTCGACCCCGGAGGGCGAATGGGCCGAGACCGAGCTCAAGGCCCGCAACCTCCTCGACGTCGCCTCCGGCGCCTTCGTCCCGGCGTGAGCTGTGCGGCGGCTTGGCGCGCGAACATGCCGGGATGACCCCCGACTCGCCGCTGGTGTGGATCGACGGCGCGCTGCGTGCCCCAGACGACGCGTCGGTGTCCGCATGGGATCACGGGCTGACGGTCGGTGACGGCGTGTTCGAGACGACCAAGGTGCTGCACGGCCAGGCGTTCGCCCTCACCCGCCACCTGCGCCGCCTCCGGCGTTCCGCGGCCGGCCTCGGCCTCGAGATCCCCTATGACGACGCCGAGCTGCGTGCCGGTGTCGCCGCCACCATCGCCGCCAATCACCTCACCGAGGGTCGAGCCCGGATCACGGTGACCGGTGGCGCCGGACCGCTGGGCTCCAATCGGGGTGAGGGTGGACCGACCATCCTGATCGCGGTCAGCCCGCAACCGCCCTGGCCCCCTTCAGCGGCGGTGGTGACCGTGCCCTGGCGGCGGAACGAGCACAGCGCGGTGGCCGGTCTCAAGACGACCTCCTATGCCGAGAACGTGGTCGCACTCCGGTACGCGCACGAGCACGGCGGCCAGGAGGCGATCTTCGCCAACACCGCCGGCAACCTCTGCGAGGGCACGGGCACCAACGTCTTCCTCGGACTCGAGGGGAAGCTGTGGACGCCCCCGCTCAGCGCCGGTTGCCTCGCCGGGATCACCCGCGAGCTGGTGCTGGAGCTGGTCGAGGTGGTGGAAGCGGACATCCCGCTCGACCGTCTGGCACAGGCCGACGAGGCGTTCCTGACGTCGAGCACCCGCGACATCCAGCCCATCCGATCGGTCGACGGCGTCGCGCTGGCGGCGTGTCCCGGCCCGCTGACCGAGCACGCCATGGAAGCCTTCCGCGGGTTGCAGGCCCGGACCCTCGACCCCTGAACCGGGCAGGCCCGGCGGCGCAGCCGCAGGTCAACCGTGGCGGAGGTGCACCACGTCGCCGGCGCTGATCTCGATCGTCGAGCCGGCCTCGTCCTCGACGACCAGGTGACCGTCTGCCGTCACGTCGACCGCTCGACCCTCGAGCGTGCCGCCCGGACGCTCGACACGCACCTCGCGCCCCACCGTCGCGGACCGCGCCAGGTACGTGGCGCGCAGCAGGTCGCGCCCCTCTTCGTGCTCGAGCTGAGCGCACCAGCCGTCGAGCTCTCGGAGCAGTGCCACCAGGAGGTCTTCGCGATCCACCTCCCTGCCGGTCACCAGGTTGAGGGCGGTGGCGATGCCTGCGAGCTCCTCGGGGATCGTCTGCGGCCAATTCACGTTCAGCCCGAGCCCCACCACGACGGCTTCGAGCACGTCGTGCTCGATGATCGACTCGGCGAGGATGCCCCCGGCCTTGCGCTCGGCACCATCGAGATCGACCAGGAGGTCGTTCGGCCACTTCAGCCGAGGGTCGACACCCGCCACCCGCTGGCAGGCGGTCACCGCCGACAGCCCGACGGCGCTCGCCACCAGGTGCGCCTGGGAGGGCTTCAGCGCGGGTCGCAGCAGCACCGACAGGAGCAGTGAAGCGCCCGGTGGGGACTCCCATGACCGGCCGAGGCGCCCACGGCCCGCGGTCTGGTGGTCTGCCACCAGCACGATGCCCTCGGGTGCACCTGCTGCCGCCTCCCGGAGCAGATCGGCGTTCGTCGACGTGGTCTCGGCCACCCAGCGGAGGTCCGCGAAACGGGTGCTCGAGAGATCCGATCTGGCACGGTCCCCTCGCATGCAGGTAACCATATGGCGTGCTGACCAAGGTTCTCATCGCCAACCGGGGCGAGATCGCCGTTCGGGTCATCCGGGCCTGCCAGGAGATGGGCATCGCCACGGTGGCCGTGTACTCCGAGCTCGACCGGGATGCCCTCCACGTCAGGCTGGCCGACGAGGCGTTCGCGCTCGGCGGGCAGACCGCAGCGGAGAGCTACCTCAACACCGCCGCCATCCTCGATGCCATCGCGCGCTCGGGTGCGGACGGTGTTCACCCCGGATACGGGTTCTTCTCCGAGAACACGGACTTCGCCCGGGCCATCACCGCGCAGGGGGTGACCTTCATCGGACCACCTCCCGAGGCCATCGAGGTCATGGGCGACAAGGTCAGCAGCCGGCGGGCCGCCGAGGCCGCCGGCGTGGCCGGTGTGCCGGGGACCACCGAGTTCCTCCAGAGCGCGGACGAGGTGATCGCCTTCGGCGAGGAGCACGGTTGGCCGGTTGCCATCAAAGCAGCCTACGGAGGCGGCGGCCGCGGCATGCGGGTCGTGCGCTCCGCGGACGAGGCGGCCGAGGCGTTCGAGTCGGCCCAGTCCGAGGCCCTCAAGGGCTTCGGTCGGGCCGAGTGCTACGTCGAGCGGTACCTCCCCTGGCCCCGCCACATCGAGATGCAGATCATCGGCGACACCCACGGCAACTGCGTGTGGGTCGGCGAGCGCGACTGCTCCGCCCAGCGCCGCCACCAGAAGCTGGTGGAGGAGAGCCCGGCACCGGCGTTCCCCGACGAGATCCGCCGAGCCATGGGCGAAGCGGCCGTGAAGGTGGCGCAGGCGTGCGGCTACTACAACGCCGGCACCGTCGAGTTCCTGTACCAGGACGGTGAGTTCTACTTCCTGGAGATGAACACCCGGCTGCAGGTCGAGCACCCGGTCACCGAGATGGTCACCGGCATCGACCTCGTGGCCGAGCAGATCCGGGTGGCCTCGGGTGAGCCGCTGTCGTTCACCCAGGACGAGATCGTGCGCACCGGCCATGCCATCGAGGTGCGGGTCAACGCCGAGGACCCGGCGGGAGGCGCGTTCATCCCCTCACCGGGACCCGTCCACAAGCTGGTGCCCCCCCAGGGATTCGGGGTGCGGTGGGACGGTGGCTACGAGTCCGGCGACGCGGTCAGCCAGTTCTACGACAACCTCGTCGGGAAGCTGATCGTGTGGGGCCGCGACCGCGACGTCGCCATCCGACGGATGGTGCGAGCCCTGCGGGAGATGACGATCGAAGGCATCGCCACCACGATCCCCGCCGACATCGCGATCCTCGAGCACCCCGACTTCCGGTCCGCTGCCCACTCGACGAAGTGGGTGGAGGAGGTCCTCGACCTGAGCGGGGTCGGCGGCCAGACACCCGGCGGCGACGCACCAGCGACGGAACCGAAGACCCGCCGCGACGTCGATGTCGAGGTGAACGGCAAGCGGTTCAGCGTCACGATGTGGCTGCCCGAATCGATCGCGGCCGCACCAGCGGGCGCCGCCCGGTCGGCATCCGCCGGTCCCCGACCCCGGCGAGCAGCCGGCGGCGCCGGCGGGGGCGCGAGCGCCGCGGGCTCCGGCGCCGTCACGGTGCCGATGCAGGGCACGATCGTGAAGGTGCTCGTCGAGGTCGGCGACCAGGTCGAGGCCGGCCAGACCGTGTGCGTCCTCGAGGCGATGAAGATGGAGAACAACATCAACGCCGACAAGGCGGGCACGGTCAAGGAGGTCAAGGTCGCTCCCGGCGATTCCGTCGGATCGGGCGACGTGGTCGCGGTGATCGACTGACCCCGGGGCCGACCCCCCCCGACCGCCGCTCGACCACCCGCCGGCAGAGCGATCGGCGGGTGCGATCGATCATTCAGCCGCGTCGGAGAGCGCCTCGGCGAGCGCCGGGTGCACGAGCAGGCTCTCGACGATGTCGGTGACCCGGAGCCCGGCGTTGACCGCCAGCGCGATCACCGAGATGAGCTCCGCGGCGTGCCGCCCCACGATCGAGCCGCCGAGGACCACCCCCGTCGCCGGGTCGGACACGATCTTCACGAAGCCCCGAGGGTCGTTGTCGATGAGCGCTTTGGCGTTCGCCGAGAAGGGCACCTTGGTGACCCGGATCTTGCGACCCTCGGCGAAGGCGTCGGCCTCCGCCAAGCCGACGTCCGCGATCTCCGGTTCGGTGAAGATGGCCGACGCCGCCTTCTCGTAGTCGAGGTGGCGGTGAGGGCCGACGTGCAGACCCATGGCGTGTTCGGCGATCTTGCGACCCTGCATCGCCGCCACCGATGACAGGGGCAACTTCCCCGACAGGTCCCCCGCGGCGTAGATGTGGGGAACGGTCGACTGGCAGTTGTGGTTCACCACCACGTAGCCGGACCGGTCGACCTCCACCCCTGCGCCGTCGAGGCCCAGTCCCTCCGAGTTGGGGATCGAGCCGATGGCCAGGAGCGCGTGGGATCCGCTGGCCGACCGCCCGTCGTCGCAGCGCACGGTGACCGACTCACCTGCGACCTCCACCCCGACCGCCCGAGCACCCTTGAGCAACCGCACCCCCCTGGCCAGGAAGTCCGCTTCGAGCGCCGCTGCCACCTCCGGGTCCTTCTGGGGGAGCACCTGCTGGCGGCTCACGATGAAGGTGACCTCGCTGCCGAGCGACGCGAACATGTGGACGAACTCCACCCCGGTGACTCCCGCGCCGATCACCACCAGGTGATCGGGCAGCTCCGGAGGCGGGTAGGCGTCGCGGGTGGTGAGGACCCGGTGATGGTCGACGGCGGCCCAGTCGGGGGTCCGCGGCCGGCTGCCGGTGGACAGCACGATCACGTCGGCCTCGAGGTGCTGAGCGCCCTCGTCCGTGTCCACGAGCACCTCGTGAGGGCCGGCGAGACGTCCCCGGCCTCGCAGCAGCCGCACCCCCTGACTTTCGAGCAGTTCGGTCACCGAAGCCTGCAACCGGGCCTCGATGGAGCGGATGCGCTCCTTCAGCGCATCGAAGTCCAATGCCGCGCTCACCTGGGTCAGGCCCATCCCCGGCGCTTCGTTGATGAGCCGCAGCGCGCCGCCGGTGGCGATCATCGCCTTGGAAGGGATGCAGTCCCACAGGTGTGCCGCTCCTCCCACGATGTCCTTCTCGACCAAGGTCACCTCGGCCCCGAGTCGAGCCGCGTGCGTGGCCGCCTGGTTTCCCGCGGGACCGCCACCGATGATCACGAAGCGCTTGGGCATGAGACCGAGGCTACCCA
>NZ_DAIUCK010000020.1:0-35047 GCF_036846205.1 Rhabdothermincola sp.
CACCTCGATCGCCACCGCGAAGGCCAGCGCCTGGCGCGGTGCCACCGCCCCAGTGACGAGCGGGCGGTTCTTGGTCCGCTGCATGACCGCGTCGATGTCGCGATCGACGTACATGTTGACGGCGTTGGCCCCGCCCGCCGCCAGCGTGCCCCCGACGACCGTGGCGATGATCAATCCCAGTGAAGGCAGGCCTCGCTCGGCCACGATCATGGTCGGAACGGTGGTGACGAGCAGGAGCTCGATGATCCGTGGCTTGGTCAGCGCCACGTACGCCCCGACACGGCGTTGCCAGGTGAGGCTGGCCGGGGGAGCGGCGGTGGTGGCCATGGCCCTCCGAGCGTAGAGCGGTCCACCCCGCACGGCGAAACCGCCTGCCGGCCGGCCCGATCCCGAAAGGCCGGTGATCCCACCACCCCCGGGGCTTTGGGCTCGCCGCGCCTGAGCCGTAGCATCGAGACGTGCACGCACCGCGCCGGCGCCTGCCCCCCCTGTCGCCGCAGGCCTACCAGCGCATCACGCTGCTCGCCCTGCTGGCGTTGGCATTCATCGTCGTGACCGGTGCCGCCGTGCGCCTCACCGGCTCCGGGCTGGGGTGCTCCGATTGGCCGACCTGCGAGCAGGGGCAATTCGTCGCACCACTCGAGTACCACGCGATGGTCGAGTTCGTGAACCGCACGATCACCGGGGTGGTATCGGTCGCGGTGATCCTGGCCGTGCTCGGCTCGCTGGTGCGCGAGCCCAGACGTCGAGATCTCACCTGGTGGTCGCTGGGGCTCGTAGCGGGAGTGCTGGCACAGATCGTGCTCGGCGGGATCGTGGTGCTCCTCCATCTCGCCCCGGTGTCGGTGATCGGGCATTTCCTGCTCTCGATCGTGCTGTTGTGGAATGCGGTGGTGCTCCACGAGCGGGCATCGCATCCCGCACCTGCCACCCGTCCCCTCGTTCCCACCAGCACGATCGTGCTCGGTCGAGCGATGGTGGCCGCGGCCTTCGCGGTCGTGGTGGCGGGAACGATCGTCACCGCGACCGGCCCGCACGGCGGTGACGAGCGGGCCGCACGCCTGGCGCTCGAGATCTCCGAGGTGACCCGGCTCCATGCCATTGCCGCCTGGTTGTTCCTCGGTCTCGCGATCACGATGCTGTGGCGTGCCTACCGCGCCGGGGTACCCACCGGCGTACGCCGTCGAGGCGCCGTGCTCGTCGGCGCGATCCTGACCCAGGGCGTGATCGGCTACACCCAGTACTTCACGGGCGTGCCACCGCTGCTGGTGGGCCTCCACGTCGTCGGTGCGGTCGTGGTGTGGATCGCGGCCCTCCGCTTCCATCTCGCGCTGTTCACCCGGGCGGAGCCCGCCCTCCCGACGGGCGTCGATCTCCGCGCGGATCGCCCACTGCCGGTGCACCCGGCCGCGGTCCGAGGATGAGCCCGGCACCGCTGACGGCGCCGGTCGAGGTCGACGAGCCGGATCTGGGCGATGAGGCCGAGGTCGAGCGCCCGTGGGTCGTGATCGTGTGGAACGATCCCATCAACTTGATGGACTACGTCACCTACGTCTTTCAGAAACTGTTCGGCTACTCGCACGAGAAGGCCGAGAAGCTGATGCTCGACGTCCACTTCAAGGGCAAGGCCGTGGTGTCGAGCGGCTCGCGAGAGAAGGCAGAACTGGACGTCTTCCGTCTCCACGAACACGGCCTGTGGGCCACCATGCAGCAGGATTGACTGGATTGCTGCTCGTGGCACGCCCCGACGGGAACTTCGAGCTCCTCGCCAGCGCGATCGAGCGCCAGTTCCTGATCGGTCTGTGCAGGGAGCTACGAGAGCTACTGGCCCGGGGGACCGACGACGTCATCGTCCGCCGACTGTTCCCCCCGGCGTATCCGCACGACGCGGAACGAGAGGCCTTCTACCAGCAGATGGTGCGCGACGAGCTGCGAGCGAAGCACCTGGCTGCGCTCCGGACCATCGAGCAGACGGCGAAGGCGTCGACGTTGTCGACCGATGAGCTGACACAGTGGATGACCGCGGTGAATGCCCTGCGCCTGGTGCTCGGGACCCGTCTGGACATCACCGAGGACGACTGGCGACCCGACATCGACGAGGACGATCCTGACTACGGCGCCTATCTCGCGTACGACGTACTCTCGGCGCTGCTCGCACGGATCGTGCAGGCACTCAGCGCCGACTGATCTTCGGGCCGGGCCAGCGGGCCTCAGCCACCGCGAAGACACGACAGGGTGAGGTTCTGGACCTCCCGGATCAGCTCGGGGTCAGGGGTCGTGCTGTTCAGCTGCTCGAGCGTGAGCTCGTCGAACATTCGCTTCGATACACACCAAACCTGGTCGAGATCGAACTGCCCGCGGTACTGATCGAGCAGCTGCTGGGCGGTGACCAGCCTACCCACCGGATACTGAAGTGCCTTTACGACGTCGTTGGGCTTGGCGGTGGAGTCCCCACCGGGATCGCAGGACCGCAGCTCGACCACGTCGCCCGAAGAGTCCACGGACGCAGCCCCACTCGGCATCGATGCCGCCCACTCGTCGAGCAGGCCCTCCATCGCCTCGGTGGCCTTCCGGTTCGTCCCTCGATAGCGAGCCTCGACGCACACTCGCCCCCCGTCGTCGTAGCTCACGTACGAGTCCCCACCCCACCCGTCGATCGCAGCGAGCGCCTCCTGCCCGTCCAGTCGTGCTGCGAGCACCACGAACCAGCCGAACGTGCCGAACTCCCCGTCGTCGATCCTCTCCGCGCCATCGGGGACCGAGGGGAGCTCGACCTCCAGCGGTTCGTCATCGAGGCGGGTGGGGTCGAACAGGGCGACCTCGTCGGGAAGACCCTCCCGATACAAGCGGTCCAATGCCCGACGCCCGCCATCGGCCTCCACGAGCGAGGCGAATGTCGGTCCGATGGCGTACGGCGCGGCCATGAAGGCGACCAGTGCAGGCTCCCGGCCGGTATAGGCGCGATCGCCCGCCTCCTGATCCTTCCGCTCGACCTCCTGTCGCTCGGTGCGGGTCAGCTCGGACTGGTTGAACGCCTGCTGGACGTTCATGGCGTCGCCTTCCACCAAGGCCCGATAGACCAGGGCGCGGTCCTCGCCCGCCTCTTCCCTCACCGCCTCGAGGTCGAAATGCTGGTCCTGGAGGGCGTGGGTGAGCTCATGGGCCAGCGTGGATTCGACCGACGGGGTCAGCTCGGTGCCACGGACGGTCACCCGCTTGGTGTCGGGGTCGTAGAAGGCGAGGGTCGCGTCGCCGCTGAGCTGGTTCTGCTCCTCGAACAGGTCGAGGTCGCCCTCGACGAGCCCCAGCGCACGCAGGAGCGAGGTGGCCTGCTCGATCTCCTTCCGATCCTCGTCGGTGAGCTCGTCCTTCGAGGTCGTGACCTTCTCCCGGAACTCGTCCTCGGGGAGGAAGTCGACGTACACGGGGTGCTCGAAATCGAGTCCTCGCTCGTCCTCGACGAACGCCACGATGGCCGCCACCCGATCGTCCCAGGCATCGGGGTAGGCGGGTGTGTCCTCTCGCAGTACGAGCCACCCGACGATCGCGCCCCCGACCACCACGCCCCACAGCAGCACCGCCAGCCCGAGCAGGAGCCACCGGGTCCGACCACCGCCTCCCTCGCCCGCCGGCGCTGACGGGGGGGAAGCTCCGGGCACCGGAGGCTCGCCCCCGCCGATCTCGGGTGGCTGCATCGGCGGATCGAACGGCGGAAGGGGTTGCTGGTCGCTCATGGTGCTCCCGGGAGGTCGCTCCACCGTAGCCAACGCCGCTTCTCGTTGAGGGGGCACCCGGGGCGGCTGCTATGGTGACTCGGCCCTCAAGGGAAGCGGAGCCCCCATCGTCCAGCGGCCTAGGACGCCTGCCTTTCACGCAGGTAACACGGGTTCGAATCCCGTTGGGGGTGCAAGACCTCCACATCGAGGTCCCGTGGTGCAGTTTGGAGTGCACGCCGGCCTGTCAAGCCGGAGGTCGCGGGTTCAAATCCCGTCGGGACCGCCACCACCGTGGGCACCGCCCCACGGTGGCACGGTCGGGTAGCTCAGTTGGCAGAGCGTCCGCCTGAAAAGCGGAAGGTCACCGGATCGACGCCGGTCCCGACCACCACGCAGACATCAACTCGGTGGGTGCCGGCCCGCACACCATCAACCTCGGCCGCGGGCTGACCTACCCGCTCGACCAGTGCGGCGAGCCGTCCAGCGGCGCCCCGATCATCACTGCCGGGCCACTGACGATCAACGGCAAAGGTTCACCGTCGAGACCACGTGCACCGACGACGAGCCAGGGCGGAGGCAGCTGAAGCTGCGTTCGTCCCGCGGCGTCCAACCCGATCACCGGTGCCGATCGGCTCGGCGCTGGTCGTCAACCGCCTCCGGGCTCGGATGTGGTGCAGCGACCGGTCGAAGGGCAAGACTCGCGCCGGAGCGGTCAGCCAGCCACGGGTCCTCAATGTCCTGGCTGGTGCCTGCGAGCAGAAGGTGACGAGCACGAGGGGGGCGGTGCCGGATGAACTCGCCGCAGTCGATGCCGCTGATCCGCACACCCGACCAGCGGCTCCGGGTCTTCGTCAGCTCGACCCTGCAGGAACTGGCGACCGAGCGCGCCGCGGCCCGCGAAGCGATCGTCCACCTCCATCTCACCCCGGTGATGTTCGAGCTCGGCGCGCGGCCACACCCTCCCCAGGACCTGTACCGCGCGTATCTCGCTCAGAGCCACGTCTTCATCGGTCTCTACTGGCAACGCTACGGGTGGGTGGCCCCCGACATGGAGATCTCCGGGCTCGAGGACGAGTGGCAGCTCGCTGCTGAACACCCGAAGCTCGTCTACATCAAGAACCCGGCACCACAGCGGGAGGCCGCCCTCGACGCGCTGCTGGAGCGCATCCGCGACGAAGGCTCGACCTCCTACCGCACCTTCTCTGACCCGACCGAACTGCGCGAGCTCATCGAGAACGACCTGGCGATCATGTTGACCGAACGGTTCGAGGCCACGATGCTCGCCGGGACACGGCTGGAGACGCCCGAGCGAGCTCGAGCTCGGATCTCGATCCCGGACGACGACGTCACCCCGATCGAGGACGCGGGCACCATCCCGTTTCCCCCGACCCCGCTGGTGGGGCGCGACGTCGAGATGGCAGCGATCACCGATCTTCTCGACCAGCCGGCCGTGCGACTGGTCACGATCACCGGGCCAGGCGGCAGCGGGAAGACCCGTCTCGCGGTCGAGCTCGGTCACCGGTTCCGGGACCTCCATCGCACACCTGTGTCCTTCGTCGACCTCACCGGCCTACGATCCGCGGCCCTCGTGCTCCCTACCATCGCGGCCAACCTCGGCATCCGCGACGCGGGAGCCCGCCTTCTGATCGACGCGATCCGAACCGTGTTGGACGACGACCATCGGCTCCTGGTCATCGACAACTTCGAACACGTCATGGACGCAGCGCCGTCGATCAGCCAGATCCTCGCCGCGACCCGTGACGTGGACATGGTGGTGACCAGCCGCCAACCGCTGCACCTGCAGTGGGAGCACGAGTACCCGCTCCTTCCCCTCGACGTCCCCTCCGATGAGAACCTCAACGTCGATGCCGTCGCCACCGCGTCGGGCGTCGAGCTGCTCGTACAGCGAGCAAGGCGGGTGCGTCCGCACTTCGCGTTGGATGCGACGAACGCGGGCGCGGTCGCCGAGATCGTCCGGCGCCTCGACGGGCTCCCCCTGGCTCTCGAGCTGGCGGCAGCGCGCCTACGGGTGCTCACCCCGACCGACCTGCTCGACCGCCTCGACAGCCGTCTCGACGGACTGGGTGACGCCTCGCCTGATGCACCGGAACGTCATCGCACGTTACGAGAAGCGATCGCATGGAGCCACGGGTTGCTCGACGAGCGGGAGCAGTGCCTCTTCCGACGCATGGGGGTGTTCGCCGCTGGGGCGAGCCTCGACGCAGTGGAAGCGGTCTGCTCCTCGGACGAGCTCGACTCCCTGGCGGTCCTCGACGTCCTTGCCGGGCTGGTGGACAAGTCGCTCGTCACCAGCACCGGCGACGCGGCCACCGGCCACAGCCGCTTCGTCCTGCTCGAGACGATCCGCGAGTTCGCGGTGGAGCAGCTCGTTGCGTCCGGCGAAGCTGAGACGATCTGGGATCGCCACCTCCAATGGTGCGCCGAGCTGGCAGAGAGAAGCTGGCTGGGCTTCAGCGGGCCGGATGTGGCCGCATGGCTCGAGGTCCTCGAGCGCGAGCTCGACAACATCCGCACCGCACTGGATCACGCCGCTGGCGCCGGTGACTCGGGACTCGGCTTGCGTATCGCCACACGCCTCTGGCCGTTCTGGGACGTGCGGGGTCGCATGCGTGAGGGGGCAGAACGGCTCCGCGAACTCCTCGCGATCTCCACGTCCGAAGCGTCCTCGACCCGCGGGGCAGCTCTCTGCTCGTTGGCGTGGCAGATCGCGCTCCTGGGGGACTTCGACGAGGCCATGCGGTTGATGGACCAAGGCCTTCCGATGGTGCGGGCCGGTGGCGACGAGCTCGAGCTGGGTTGGACCCTCGCGCAGATCGGCAACGTGGCCTTCAGCCTCGGCATGGCCGACCGAGCCGAGGAGCTCTTCTCCGAAGGTCTCAGCATCGCCCGCCGCAACGAGGCCGTCTTCCTCGAAGGATGGAATCTGTTCGGCCTGGCGTACGTGGCGTTCCTCCGAGGCGACACCGAGCAGATGCGGCACCTGCTCGAGCAGTCACTCCAGCTGAGCCGGCAGATCTTCCAGCCATGGGGTATGGCGTGGGCGCAGTTCAGCCTGGCGGTGCTGTACCTGTTCGAGGACGAGGCCCCCCAGGCAGTCGGGCCCCTGCTCGAGAGCCTGTCGTTGCGCTGGTCCCTGCGGGACACCCGTGGGCTCGCCGAGAGCCTCGGACTCCTGGCCAGCATCGCCGGACCCCAGGGGCACGACGAGCTGGCAGTCAGGATGCACGGTGCAGCCGAGATCCAGCGGGAGGCCAATGGCATGACCGTACTGCCCTTCCTCCGCCCGCTCTTCGAGGAGAGCCTCCCACCCCTGCGCAACTCGCTGGGCGACGCCAACTTCGATCGTCTCTGGCGTGAGGGACGCAGCACACCGCTCGAGAAGCTGGTCCAGGAGGTGCTGGGGACCGAGTGGTGAGCGCGCCGCCGGCGCCGAGGAGCTAGAGGCCCAGCACCGACGGTAGGTCCGCGTGATCGTCGAGCACGTGGTCGGCCTCGATCTGGTGCGCGTCATCACCGGCATCGTCCTGCACCCCCCGGTATCGCACGGCCGTCATGCCCATGCTTTTCGCACCCCGCACGTCGGTGCGCCGCAGGTCTCCCACGTGCGCCGCTCGGGAGGGATCGACCTCGCCGAGCCCCTCGAGTGCATGCCGGAAGATCACAGGATCCGGCTTGTAGACCCCGACCTCGTCCGAGAAGGACCAGTGGTCGAAGTGGCGCAGCACGTCATGGCGCTCGAGGTAGGAGCGCAACACGGTCGAGGGCGTCATGCCCACGTCGCAGATGATGCCCAGCCGGACACCAGCGTCGTCGAGCGTGGCCAGCGTCGTCGCCACGTTGGGCGCGAGCTGGACGTCCACACCGCTGCCCGCTTCCACGAACGCCTCGATGAGGGCCAGACGGGCCTGAGTCGAGAGGTCGCGCGGCAACGACCTGACCACGTGCTCGGCAGCATCGCGAGCGGTGAACTGCCGGTTCGACTGCCACGCCTCGTTGAACGCTCGCACCGTCTGGTCGAACACCCCGTCGAGGGTCTCCTCCGAGATGTCGTCATAGCCGTGCTCGATCAGCACGGCGAGCAGGGAGGAGCGTCGCCGCTCACGGGTGCCCTCGGTCTGCGCGACGACGAGCGTGTTCCAGAAGTCGAACGTGACGACGTCGACGGGCCCGATCATGCGCGGGCTGGGCGGACCACTCCATCACGCACCGCGGCCTCGGCAGCTGCGCGAGCCACGAGCACCGCGACCCGCTTGTCGAACACCGACGGGATGATGAAGTCGGGCGCCAGCTCGCCGTCGCCGACCGCCGAGGCGATCGCGTCGGCAGCGGCCAGCTTCATGCCTTCGGTGATCTGGGTGGCTCCGGCATCCAGCGCGCCACGGAAGATGCCCGGAAAGCAGAGCACGTTGTTGATCTGGTTCGGGTAATCGCTGCGCCCGGTGGCGATCACCGCCGCGATCCCCGCAGCCTGCTCCGGGCGGATCTCCGGGTCGGGGTTCGCGAGGGCGAAGACCACCGGATCGTGGGCCATGGTGGCCAGCTCGTCACGGGTGATCAGGTTCGGGCCGCTCACGCCGATGAACACGTCCGCCCCGGGCAGGACCTGCGCGAGGGTGCCCTGCAACTTGTCGGGGTTGGTGTGCTCGGCGAACCAGCGTTTCGCCGGGTTCAGGTCGTCGCGGCCGGCCCAGATCGCGCCCTTGCGGTCGACACCCACCACCTGGGCGACACCGGCCTCCATCAGGATCTTGGCGCACGCCACCCCGGCGGCTCCCACCCCGGCGATGACCACGCTGATGTCGGCCATCTTCTTGTCCACGATCTTGAGGGCGTTGTTCAGCGCCGCGAGCACCACCACCGCAGTGCCGTGCTGGTCGTCGTGGAAGACGGGGATGTCAAGCAGCTCCTTGAGTCGCTCCTCGACCTCGAAGCACTGCGGGGCGGCGATGTCCTCGAGGTTGATGCCACCGAAGGTGGGGGCGATGCGCTGGACGGTCTCGACGATCTCGTCCGCGCTGGACGTGTCGATGCAGATGGGGAACCCGTCGACACCGGCGAACTCCTTGAAGAGCAGCGCCTTGCCCTCCATGACCGGCATGGCCGCCTGCGGTCCGATGTTGCCCAAGCCGAGCACCGCGGTCCCGTCGCTCACGATGGCCACGGTGTTCTTCTTGATCGTCAGCTCGTGCGCCAGCGACGGATCGGCCTCGATGGCCTTGCACACCCTCGCCACGCCGGGGGTGTAGGCCATGGAGAGGTCGTCACGGTCGCCGACGGCCATCAGCGGGAGGACCTCGATCTTGCCTCCCTCGTGCATGGCGAAGGTGCGATCGTCGTACTCCAGCACCTCGATGCCCTCGAGACCCCTGATGTGCTCCAGCACCGCCTGCTGGTGTGCCTCGGAGGAACAGTTGACGATGATGTCCTCGTCGAGGTGGCTCTGCTTGGCCTCGAAACCTTCGAGCGCGGCGATGTTCCCCCCTACCTCACCGATCGCCACCGCCAGTCGGCCGAGCGTGCCGGGCTGGTTGGCCAAGCGCACGCGGATGCGAAGCGAGAACGCAGCGGTCGGAGTCTCGGACATCCTCACGACGGTAGCGGAGCCACTCGGTCGCTCCCCAACCGGTCCCTCAGCCGCCCTCGTAGTCGAAACCCAGCTCCGGCGCGGTGACCAGCGCCTCGAATCGAATCCCCTCGGCGGCGGCCATCGCCGCGCAGGTGCCGCCCCGGTCGACCACCGCCAAGGCCATCACCGGCTCCGCGCCGAGCTCACGGACCACCCGAGCGGCCTCCAGGAGCGACGTACCGCGGGTGACCGTGTCCTCGGTGACGACCACCCTGTCCCCCGGCAGCAGCGGCCCGGCCAACCGCCCTTCGATGCCGTGGTCCTTGGCCTCCTTGCGGATGGTGAAGGACCGCAGCCGGCGGCCTCGGGTGGCGCCGATGGCAGCGATGCCGTAGGCGACCGGATCCGCCCCGAGGGTCAAGCCTCCGATGGCGGTGACGTCATCGTCGATCAGCGGCAGTGCCAGGTCCGCGATCAACACGATGCCCTCTGGACGGCAGATCGTCTGCTTGGAGTCGATGAACCAGCTGCTGACCCGACCGGACTTCAACGTGAAGGTTCCGCGCTTCACCGAGTACTCGAGCAGGTGCCTGACGAGTGCGTCATGTTCGGCGGAGCCACGCATCGCGGTCGACGCTACCAAGCGTGATCGCGGGGACATTCCAGAACGCGCCTCCACACTGTGATTCTCCAGGGGACGCTCATACACTCCCGAAGACATGGCACGGGTCATCGCGTTGGCGAACCAGAAGGGCGGCGTCGCCAAGACCACCTCAGCGCACGCGCTCGGCGTCGCCCTCGCCGAGCAGGGACAGCGCGTCCTGCTGGCCGATCTCGATCCTCAGGCCTGCCTCACGTTCTCCAACGGCATCGACCCGGACTCGCTCCCGCTGTCGATGCACGACGTCATGCTTGAGCGAACCTCGGTGGCCGAGGCTCTGCACAAGGTCGGTGACCTCCACCTCCTCCCGTCATCGATCGATCTCGCCGGGGCGGAGATCCACCTGCTCTCCCGCACCGGCCGGGAGTACGTGCTGCGCCGCGCGCTCTCGTCGGTGCAGGACGACTACGACGTCGTGCTGATCGACTGCCCACCCTCGCTCGGCATCCTCACCATCAACGGGCTCACGGCATCCGACGACGTGCTCGTCCCCCTGCAGTGCGAGACGCTCAGCCATCGTGGTGTCGGCCAGCTGCTCCAGACCATCGAAGACGTACGGGCCTACACCAACCCGGAGCTGCGGATCCTGGGCGTGATCGCCACCATGTACGACGGGCGCACCAAACTCGCGGGTCGCACGGTCGACGCGGTGCGCGAGCACTACGGCCTGCGGGTGCTCGATCCGCCGGTCCCCAAGTCGGTGCGCGTCGCCGAAGCCCCCGCACTCGGCGCGTCGATCGTCACCCACGCGCCGTCCTCGAAGGTGGCGGGTGCCTACCGCGAGCTCGCTCCCCAACTCGTCGCCGCCGCGGTGCACTGACCGTGGACGGCACCCGAAGGCCTCACCGCGGCCGGCGCATCGACCCCACCGGCAAGCACGCGCTCTTCTCCGCTCCGGTGCAGGCCGCCCGCGATCAACTCGGTCCCGGGAACCAGAAGGAAGGGCGAGCAGCGCTGTACTCCAGCGGCCCGAGGCAGGTGGGCACCGTGGTCGTGGCCTGCTCCTCGTGCCTGGCCCGCACCCGGGTGAGCCTCGTCGACGTCGGCGTCCGCCTGCTCAGCATCTCGGTCTGGCTGCCGGCCCGCCGGTACCCGCACTGGATGCGCTGCCCCGCGTGCCACCGCCACCAGTGGTGTGCCATCGACTGGAACGGCTGACCAGAACGAAGACGCCCTCCCGGCTCGAGACGGTCAGGGTGGGTTCAGACGAGTTCGACCGAGCCGTCGCCGGCGACGACCTGGCCGATGATCGACGCCCGGTGCCCGAACGACCGCAGCACATCGAGGGACCGGTACGCGTCCTGCTCCCGCACCACGACGATCATGCCGATGCCCAGGTTGAAGACCTTCGCCATCTCGGCATCGCTGACCTCACCGAGGCGCTGCAGCTCGGCGAAGATCGGTGGTGGCTCCCAGGCCCCCCGGTCCACGACGGCGCTGACGTTGCCGGGCAACACCCGAGCCAGGTTGCCCGGGATGCCGCCGCCGGTGACGTGGGCCACGCCCCGCACCTCGACTGTCCCGATCAGTGCCCGCACCGCCGGCGCGAAGATCACCGAAGGCTTCAACAACTCGTCGGCCACCGAGTGGTGCGCACCGTCGAAGGCGGGGTCGGTGAGCGTTCGGCCGGCACGTTCGAAGAGGATGCGGCGAGCGAGCGAGTAGCCGTTGGAGCGCAGGTTGGTCGACGGCAATCCGATGAGCACGTCGCCGCGCTCGATGCGCTCGCCGGTGACGAGCAGGTCACGATCGACCACCCCGACGGCGAACCCGACGAGGTCGAACTCACCCGGCTCCATCGCGCCGGGGTGCTCGGCCATCTCACCGCCGATGAGCGCGCACCCTGCTTGGCGGCAGCCTTCCGCCACGCCCTCAACGAGCTGCTCGATGTGATCGGGGTCGAGCCTGCCGACCGCGATGTAGTCGAGGAAGAAAAGTGGCTCCGCTCCCTGGCAGACCAGGTCGTCGACGCACATCGCGACCAGGTCGACACCGATGGTGTCGAACCGGCCGGCGGCCCGGGCCACCAGCGCCTTGGTGCCCACACCATCGGTGGACGAGACCAGGACCGGTTGGCGGTAGCGGGACGGGTCGAAGGCGAACAGCCCACCGAAGCCACCGATGTCCCCGATCACCTCGGCACGGAACGTGGAGCGGACCTTGTCCTTGATGCGCTCGACGGCTTCCTCGCCCGCGTCGATGCTCACACCCGCGGACTCGTAGGTCTCCCCCATCCCGGCGGGTGTCACTCCTCGATGCCCGCCGCCTGCCTGGCGGGAAGGCCGACATCGGACTCGAACACCGCACCGAGAGTCACCGCCTGCGGCTCGGGGGCGGCCGGCGTCGCCGGCTCGAGCACGGTCTTCGTGAGCTGGTCGGGGACCGCAACCGGGTAGACGCCGGTGAGACATGCCGTACAGAACCCCGCTCCCACCGCACCCGTCGCGTGGATGAGCCGGTCGAGGGACAGGTAGGCGAGGGTGTCCGCGCCGATGTAGTCGCGGATCTCCTCCACGCTCAGGCTCGCCGCGACGAGCTCGCCACGCTGGCCGGTGTCCATGCCGTAGAAGCACGGCCACTTGTAGGGAGGGGATGACACCCGCAGGTGGATCTCCCTGGCTCCCGCTTCGCGCAGCATCTGCACCATCGCCCGGGTCGTCGTGCCGCGCACGATCGAATCGTCGACCACCACCAGGCGCTTGCCGGCGATGTTCTCACGCAGAGGGTTGAGCTTCATGCGCACGCCGAGCGCGCGCATCGACTGGTTCGGTGCGATGAAGGTGCGTCCGATGTAGCGGTTCTTCACCAGCCCCTGACCGAAGGGGATGCCGCTGCGCCGTGCGTAGCCCTCGGCTGCCGGCAGGCCCGACTCGGGAACGCCCATGACCATGTCGGCGTCGACGGGAGCCTGGTCGGCCAGCTCTTCGCCCATGCGAACCCGAGCCGCATGCACGCCCTGGCCGTACAGCATGCTGTCGGGGCGGGCGAAGTACACGAACTCGAAGAGGCAGAGCTTCGGATCGATCTCCTCCGGCGGGAACACCCGAACCGACCGGCAGCCGGTGGCGTCGATGACCACCATCTCGCCCGGTTCGAGCTCACGGACGAAGTGGGCGCCCACCACGTCGAGCGCAGGGGTCTCCGAGGCCAGCACCCAACCGTGGTCCAGCTTGCCGAGGCACAGCGGGCGGAAGCCGTTGGGGTCTCGCACGCCGATCACGTGACCCTCGTCCATGAGAACGAACGAGAACGCGCCGCGGAGCCGGGGGAGGACCCTGGTCAGCGCCCGCTCCAAGGCTCGGCCGTCGGAGGACTGGTAGGGCTCCCGGGCCAGCTCGGCGGCGAGCAGCTCGGCCACCAGGTCGCTGTCGCTGGTCACCGTGCCGGGCAGCATGCCTGCTTCGTCGGCGAGCGCCTCCGTGTTCACCAGGTTGCCGTTGTGCCCCAAGGCGAACGTGTGCTCGCCCACGTCCCGATACACCGGCTGAGCATTGCGCCACGTGCTCGAACCCGTGGTGCTGTACCGGGTGTGGCCGATGGCCAGGTGGCCGTCGAGCGCCGCCAGGGTGCGCTCGTCGAACACGTTCGACACCAGACCCATGTCTTTCACGACGGTGATGGTCTGGCCGTCGCTGACCGCCATGCCCGCAGACTCCTGGCCGCGGTGCTGGAGGGCGTAGAGACCGAGGTAGGACAGGTGGGCGACCGGCTGAGCCGGTGCGTACACGGCGAACACGCCGCACGCCTCCTTCGGCGTGTCGCCGTCGCCTTCGGAGCCGGAGCGCACGCCGTCCTCAGCGAGCGCGTCATGGGCGGGCTGGCTCACCCGTCCAGCATAGGCGGCATCAGCCCTGGGTCGTGCCTGAGCCCAGGGCGACCGGGAGGCGGTCACGCCACGCACCTGTCGCCTCCTCCAGGCCCACGTCGAGCAACCCCTTCACCGAGAGCCGGTCGCCCGTGGCCACCCCGATGCGCTGCACCGGAACGCCGGCCTCGGCGCACACGTTCTCGACCGTGCCCACCAGTTCGGGGACGACGCACAGCACCGCCCTCGACGGTGACTCGCTGAACAGCTCCCGATGGTCGGCGATCCGAGCCGCCTGGAAGCCGATGCCCGAGCGCACCGCCATCTCCGCCAGAGCCAACCCCAGTCCGCCGCTGGACACATCGTGCACCCCCGCCAGCAGGCCACCGGCCACCAGGGTGCGCACCACCGCGGCCACCGCCAGGTGGTGGGAGTGGTCGAGCGCCGGCAGGTGCCCGCCACGGTGTCCCTTGGCCCGCGCCCACGCACTGCCGCTCAGCTCGGGCTGGGTGACGCCGACCAGGAGCAGACGCCCTCCTTCGACGAACCCCACGCCGGGTGGCTGGCGGTCGAGCCGATCGATCAGCCCGAGCATCCCGATGACCGGGGTGGGGTCGATGTCGGCGCCGCTCGATTCGTTGTAGAAGCTCACGTTCCCGCCGATCACCGGCAGCCCGAACACACGGCATGCCTCCGCCATGCCGTCCACCGCCTCGGAGAACTGCCACATCACCTCGGGATGCTCGGGGTTGCCGAAGTTGAGGCAGTTGACCACCGCCACCGGGCGGGCCCCGACGCAAGCCAGGTTCATCACCGACTCGGCGACGGTCAGCGCCGTCCCGGCGCGGGGGTCGACCGCGCACCAGCGGTGGTTCCCGTCAGTGGTGAGCGCGAGCCCCCGGCCAGTGTCGACGCCAGTGCGAGGGTGCTTCAGGCGTAGCACCACGGCGTCACCGCCCGGGCCCTCGACGGTGTTGAGGAAGAGCTGGTGGTCGTACTGAGTCCAGACCCACGAGGTGTCGGTGAGCAGGTCGAGCAGGTCGCCGGCCGGGTCCTTGCAGTCCGGCAGCGGCGCGGCCGAGCGCACCCGGAGGTGCTCGTCGAAGGAGACCGGCGCCGTGCACGGCCGGTCGTAGAGGGGGGCGTCCTCATGGAGGGAGGCGGCGGGGATGTCAGCGAGGACCTCCCCGTCCCAGCCGTCGAGGATCCGGAGACGGCCGCCGTCGTGGTCCCCGGTGGCCGGCCCGGGCGTGACCTTGCCGACCACGCTGGCCCGCACTTCCCAGCGACGGCAGATCTCGAGGACCTCATCGAGATGGTCCGGTTCGACGATGGCCAGCATCCGCTCCTGGGACTCGGAGGTCATGATCTCGAAGGGCTCCATACCCTCCTCGCGCAGCGGCACCGACCGGACGTCGACGTCCATGCCCATGCCGCCCCGCGACGCCGTCTCGCTCGTCGCGCAGGTCAACCCCGCGCCGCCGAGGTCCTGGATGCCGACGACCAGACCCCGGTCGAGCAGCTCCAGGCAGGCCTCGATGAGACGCTTCTCCTCGAAGGGGTCGCCCACCTGGACGCTCGGGCGCTTCGCCTCATCCGACTCGGCATCGCCGAAGCCCGCCGAGGCGAGCACGCTGACGCCACCGATGCCGTCACGGCCGGTGGTCGCCCCGAGCAGCACGGCGAGGTTGCCGACCCCCGTCGCCTGGCCGAGCACCAGCCGGTCGACCGGCAGCAGCCCCAGACACAGCACGTTGACCAGCGGGTTCTCGGCGTAGGTCTCGTCGAAGACGGTCTCGCCTCCCACGGTGGGCACGCCTACGGAGTTGCCGTAGCCGGAGATGCCGCTCACCACCCCTTCGGCGATCCAGCGGCTCCGGGCGTCGTCGAGAGAGCCGAACCGCAGTGGGTCCATGAGGGCGATCGGCCGAGCCCCCATGGTGAAGATGTCCCGCAGGATGCCGCCTGCCCCCGTGGCCGCCCCCTGGTAGGGCTCGATGGCGGAGGGGTGGTTGTGGCTCTCGATGCGCAGGGCGGCCGCGATGCCGTCGCCCACGTCGACCACGCCAGCGTTCTCACCCGGTCCCACCAGCACCGCCTCACCCTCGGTCGGCAGCCGCTTCAGGTGGATACGGGAGGACTTGTAGGAGCAGTGCTCCGACCACATCACCGAGTACATGGCCAGTTCGAGGTGGTTCGGCGCACGCCCGAGTATCCGAACGATCTCGTCGTATTCCCCGTCGGTCAGGCCCAACGAGCGATGGATCGACTCAGCCATGTGTGCTCCCGGTGCGCGGACATCGCCTCGCCCGCACGCTACCGGCTCTCCGACGCGGCCCGAGACGCCGGCGCCGGGGTCACGAAGGAGGCGGACCACGAAGGTGGCGACACCCTCCCGAACCGGACACCTCCCGAACCGGCCTGTCAAACGCGTGCCCCAGCACGCGTTTGACAGGCCAGAACGATGGCTCGCTGGCGGGTGGGATGAGACCGGGTTGCTGCGTGGGATCTCCACCTCGACATGCGAAGCCAACGGTCATACCGCGTGTGACGAGCTCGAATTCGCATGGAGTCGAGTCCTTGCTCTCTATTTCCTGGTCTGCTTGCATAGTGAAATGGCACCGTCAAAGAAGGCTTCGAAGAAGATGTCAGATACCCACAAGGCCGCACTGGCAGAAGGGCGCGAACAAGGGAGAAAGGTCCGGCGGTATCTCGAAGCCCTCGAAGCGAACAAGCCCAAGCGTGGTCGCAAGCGAACGACCGAGTCCATGCAAAGGCGGCTCGAGCAGATCGAACGTGCACTGCCGTCGGCCGACCCGCTGAAGCGCCTGCAGCTCGTGCAGGAGCGTCTCAACCTGCAGAAGCAGCTCGAGGCCGCCGATCAGAAGGTCGACCTCGCAGCACTCGAGGCCGATTTCGTGGCCGTCGCCCGCGACTACTCGGAACGCAAAGGGATCAGCTACGCAGCCTGGCGCGAGCTCGGCGTTCCCACGTCCACGCTGCAGGCGGCCGGCATCACCCGGGGCTCGGCCTGAGGGCCCCGCTCGATGCGGTCGAGTCCGCCCGTTCGGCCGAATCGAGCAACGAGCGCAGCAAGGGCAGGCCGTCCGTGCTCCCGAGCAGCGGATGGCTCGCCCTCTCCGGGTGAGGCATCAGCCCCACCACGTTTCGCCCGGCCGAGCAGATACCCGCGATGTCGTCGATCGACCCGTTCGGGTTGTCGACATAACGAAGGATCACCCGGTCCTCGTCTCGGAGCTCTGCCAGGATCTCTGGGCTGCAGGTGTAGTTGCCCTCGAAGTGATTGATCGGCACCCGGAGCACCGCACCCGCCTCCACCGCAGACGTCAGCACCGAATTCGTCGATTCAACTCGCAGCTCTACGGTGCGGCAGAGAAACTTCAGCCCCCGATTCTTCTGCAACGCGCCCGGCAGCAGCCCAGCCTCGGTGAGCACCTGGAAACCGTTGCAGATTCCCACCACCGGCCCACCGGCGTCGGCAAACTCGCGCACCGCTGACATCACCGGTGAGAAGCGGGCGATGGCCCCAGGGCGCAGGTAGTCACCGTAGGCGA
Source organism: Rhabdothermincola sp. (assembly GCF_036846205.1). NCBI lineage: Bacteria > Bacillati > Actinomycetota > Acidimicrobiia > Acidimicrobiales > Iamiaceae > Rhabdothermincola > Rhabdothermincola sp. Next base: position 17,345 of record NZ_DAIUCK010000020.1, read on the forward strand.
AGCCCCCGGGCACCACGACCGCATCGACCCCGTGCAACGACGGATCCCCGTGCCACAGGATGTCAGCTCGTCCGCCCAGGGCCTCCACCGCCTCCACGACGTCGTGCTCGCAGTTGGACCCCGGGAACAGCACCACCCCCACACGGGCGCTCACGCCGTCGTCACCCCCACCGGCTCCAGATGGATCGACGAATCCTCGATCACCGGATTGGTGAGGAACCGCCGGCACATGTCTTCCACCTCTGCTCGCGCCGCGGCCTCATCCACCGACTCGATGACGAAACGGATGCTCTTACCGACCCGCACATCGCGCACCCCAGGGAAACCGAGCGTGGGAAGCGCCCGTTCGATGGTGGCTCCTTGCGGGTCGGCGATCCCGTCCCGCAGCCGGACTTCGACCTGCACCGAGAACAGCATCCGCTCACGCTCCCACTCGGTTCACCCCGGGCCAGTCATCGAACGACCGGCCGGTGATGCGCTCGTAGGCCTCGACGTAACGGTCGCGGGTCGCCTTCACCACATCGTCCGGAAGCGGGGGGGGCGGTGGTTGCTTGTCCCAGTCGAGCGCGTCGAGGTAATCGCGCACCGGCTGCTTGTCGAATGACGGAGGAGCTGATCCCGGGTGCCACTGATCGGCGGGCCAGAAACGGGACGAGTCAGGGGTGAGCACCTCGTCGGCCACCACCAGCTCGCCGTCGACGAGACCGAGCTCGAACTTGGTGTCAGCGATGATGATGCCGCGCTCCGCCGCCCACGCCGCACCCCTCGAGTACAGCTCCAGGGAGATGGCCCGGGCTCGCTCTGCCAGCTCGGCCCCGACCAGCGCTACGGCATCGTCGAACGAGATGTTGACGTCGTGCCCTTCTTCGGCCTTCGTCGACGGGGTGAACACCGGCTCCGGGAGCTGCGAGGACTCAAGGAGCCCGTCGGGCAGCGGCGTGCCGTGCATGGTGCCGGCACTGCGGTACTCCTTCCATGCAGAGCCGGTGAGATAGCCCCGAACGATGCACTCGATCGGCAGCATGTCGGCACGGCGGCACAACATCGTGCGGCCCTCCCACTCGGGCTTGCGACACTCAGGCGGAAGGTCGTCGAGCGCGGTGGAGATCAGGTGACTGCGTACCACGTCAGCGAAATGCTCGAACCAGAAGGCCGACATCGCGGTCAGCACCCGGCCCTTGTCGGGAATCGGTTCGGCCATGACGACGTCGAACGCGGAGATCCGGTCCGAGGTGACGAGCAGCAAGCGATCCTCGTCCAGCTCGTAGATGTCGCGGACCTTGCCGCTGTAGAGATGTCTGAGCTCGGTCACGGGTCCTCCTCCACTGATGCTGTGCTCACAAGATGGGCTCCGGTCGGTAGCCGGCGGCGCCGGGAAAGCGGCTGACGACCGGCTCGACCGCGGCGATGAAGGCGGCCACCTGTTGCGGCGCCGCGCCCACGAACGCCAGCGGCTCCGCCAGGACGGCCTCCAGGTCGGCCGGCGCCAGACCGAGACGGTCGTCGCCGGCCAACCGGTCGAACAGATCGTTGGCCTGTGCGCCCTGCTCCCGCATGGCCAGCGCCGTGGCCACCGCATGCTCCCGGATGACCTCGTGCGCCTGCTCCCGCCCCACCCCGCGCTGGACGGCGGCCATCAGGACCTTGGTCGTGGCCAGGAACGGCAGGTAGCGCCGCAGCTCGCGCTCAATGACCGCCGGGTAGGCCCCGAACTCTTCGAGCACGTTGAGCAGGGTCTGGAACACCCCGTCGGTGGCAAAGAACGCATCGGGGAGCACGACCCGTCGCACCACCGAGCAGCTGACGTCCCCCTCGTTCCACTGATCGCCGGCGAGGGCCGCCACCATCGTCAGGTGACCACGCAACACGGTGGTCAACCCGTTGATGCGCTCGCAGGATCGGGTGTTCATCTTGTGCGGCATGGCGGACGAGCCGACCTGTCCCTCCCGGAATCCCTCCGTGACGAGCTCGTGGCCGGCCATCAACCGGATGGTGAGCGCCAGACTCGAGGGCGCGGCCACAAGCTGGAGCAGACAGGACACCACGTCGAGGTCGAGTGAGCGCGGGTAGACCTGGCCGACGTTGGCCAGCACCCGCTCGAAGCCGAGGTGGCGAGCGACGAGCTGCTCGAGCTGGGCGACCTTGGCCGCATCACCACCGAACAGCTCGAGCTGATCCTGCTGGGTTCCGACCGGTCCTTTGATGCCGCGCAGGGGATACCGCTCGATCAGCGCCTCGAGCCGCTCGAAGGCCACCAGCAGCTCCTCACCGGCGTTGGCGAACCGCTTACCGAGGGTGGTGGCCTGTGCGGGGACATTGTGGGTGCGACCAGCCATGACGAGTGCCGCGTGCTCACCGGCGAGCTCGGCCAGCCGGGCGAGGGCGGCAACCGCGCGTTCCCGCACCAGCTCGAGCGAGCGCCGCACCTGCAGCTGCTCCACGTTCTCGGTCAGGTCGCGCGAGGTCATGCCTTTGTGGATGTGCTCGTGGCCTGCGAGCTGGGTGAACTCGTCGATCCTGGCCTTCACGTCGTGGCGAGTTCGACGCTCGCGCTCGGCGATCGATTCGAGGTCGACCTGGTCGATGACCGCCCGGTAGGCCTCGATGGCCTCGTCTGGAACCTCGACGCCCAGATCACGTTGCGCGGTCAGCACGGCCAGCCACAGCTCGCGCTCCAGCATGACCTTCTGGCGCGGTGACCACAGCTCGGCCAGCGGTCGGCTGGCATAGCGGGCTGCCAGGACGTTGGGGACTTCGCTCATCGACCGCCCCTCCCGCCACGCAGGGTCACCAGCCACCGGGACGGCATAGGCCATTCAGCCCATTTGCGCCTGGAACGCGGTCGAACCGTAAAGAGAGGCCGATCACCGGTCGAAGCTGCAGATGGAGGGACGGCTGCGTGTGAGCAGCCGCCGAAGGAACGTTCCGGAGCCGGTCCGAGAGGTCGAGCGGTATGGAAGAGCGATGCATGCGCCACCAGTTCGAAGCGGCGGTCGATCTGTGCCGGAACTGTGGCTACGAGTTCTGCGCGGAGTGCCTCGTCTACTCCTTCGGCCGTGAACAGCCGCCCTACTGCGTGCCGTGCGCGCTCGCCGCATCGGGCGTGCGATCGAACGCGGCGTACCCTCCCCGACCCAAGCGGGAGATCAAGCGTCGGCTCAAGGAACGGCAGAAGGCGGAGAAAGCCAGGGCCAAGCAGAAGGTGGAAGTGAAGCCGGTCGAGGTGGACTGGTCGATCCCCGACCGCCCGGGCGCGCCGGCCGCACCGGACTGGCTGGAAGAGCACCTGCCGAGCTCCGGCGAACGGGTCGCGTTCTGACAGCCGGCAACCGAGCCCCGACACCTTCGCTGCGCTCACCCTCCCGCCATCTCCCGCCGGTGCTCCGCCAGCTTCTCGGCCAGCTCCGCATCGCGGATGGCGAGCATCTCGACCACGAGCAACGCGGCGTTCATCGCTCCATCGACCGCGACGGTGGCAACCGGGATGCCCTTGGGCATCTGCACCGTCGAGTAGAGCGCGTCGACGCCGTTCAACGCGCCGCCCGACAGCGGCACCCCCACCACCGGCAAGGTGGTGTGCGCCGCCACCACCCCAGCCAGGTGGGCGGCCATCCCAGCTCCGCAGATGAAGGCCACGTAGCCCTGTTCTCGGGCAGACGACACCAGCTCGACCACCTGATCGGGGTTCCGGTGCGCGGAGAGGACGCGCACATCGGCCTCGATGCCGTAGCGGGCCAGGGTCTCAGATGCGGGGCGCATCTTGTCCTGATCCGACGCGGATCCCATCAGCACGGCGACCTTCATCGATCGATCTCCTCGTTCGCTGCCCGTTCGGCGATGTCGGTACGATGGTGCATCCCGCGCCAACGCACCTTCGACACGGCTTCATAGGCGCGGGCCCGCGCCGACGCCAAGTTCGGTCCCTGACCGGTGACCGACAGCACCCGGCCCCCTGCGGTGACCAGCCCGCCGCCGACGTCGGCGCGCACCCCCGCTGCGAACACGGTGACACCCTCGATCGCGTTGGCGTCGTCGAGCCCGCTGATCGGGTCCCCCAGACGGGGAGCGAACGGATAGCCCTCCGCCGCGCAGACCACTGTGACCGCAGCGCCATCGTCGAACTCGGGGATCGACCGCAGGGAGCCGTCGGCAGCTTCGGCCAGCAGCGTCGCGAGGTCGCTGCGGAGCCGGGGGAGCACCACCTGGGTCTCGGGATCACCGAAACGGACGTTGTACTCCAAGACCTTGGGACCCTCGGCGGTGAGCATCAGACCGGCGTACAGCACACCCCGGTAGTCGATGCCGCGGCCCCGCAGGGCGGCCACCGTCGGCTCGATGGCCTGCTCCATGACTCTGGCCACGATCCCGGGACCGGCCACGGGTACCGGTGAGTAGGCACCCATGCCGCCGGTGTTCGGGCCCCGGTCACCGTCGCCGACCCGCTTGAAGTCCTGGGCGGGCTCGAGTGCCACGGCGGTACGGCCGTCACAGATCGCGAGCACCGACAGCTCCGGCCCACGCAAGCCTTCCTCGATCACGACGGTGCGTCCGGCGTCGCCGAACGCCTCGCCCGACAGGTAGCCGCGCACCGCTTCGCGGGCCTCGGCCAGCGACTCGGTGACCACCACCCCCTTGCCGGCAGCTAAACCATCGGTCTTGACGACGTACAGCCCCGGCAGGCTCTCCAGGAAGGCCAACGCCGGCTCGGGCTCGCTGAACGTGCCGTGCCGGGCGGTGGGCACCCCGGCGGAGACCAGCAGTTCCTTCATCCAGGCCTTGGAGCCCTCGAGTCGTGCGCCGTCGGCTCCTGGGCCGAAAACCCGTTTGCCCTGGCGGCGGAGACGATCGGCGAGGCCCTCGACGAGTGGGGCTTCGGGGCCGATGACGAACAGGTCGGCCTCGAGCTCCTCCGGCGGCGCGGCGATCGACCAGGGGATGCCGGCGTTGCCCGGGGTCACGACCACCTCAGCCGTGCGCGACAGCACGTGGGCGAGTGCATGCTCCCGGCCACCGGATCCGACGACGACAGCTCTCATGCTGCGAAGTGGAGGAACTGGTCGCGCCCGGGACCGACCCCGACCAACCGGATCGGCACCCCGACCTGCTGTTCGAGGAAGGCCACATAGTCCAGCGCGTGGGACGGGAGCTGGCGGCGCTCGGTGACCGAGGAGAGATCGGTGGTCCAGCCGGGGAGCGTCTCGTAGATCGGGGTCGCCTTGTGGAGGACGGACTGGTGGTACGGCAGGTGCTCGAAGCGCTCACCATCGAGCTCGTAGGCCACACAGACCTTGACCTCCGGCAGCGTGTCGAGGACGTCGAGCTTGGTCAACGCCAGCTCCGAGAGCGAGTTGAGGCGTACCGCGTGGCGGAGCATCACCGCGTCGAACCAGCCCGTGCGGCGACGGCGACCGGTGTTGGTGCCGTACTCGCCTCCACGCTCGACCAGCAGGTCGCCGACCTCGTCGAGCAGCTCGGTGGGGAACGGCCCGGAGCCGACCCGGGTCACGTAGGCCTTGGCCACCCCGATCACCCGGTCGATGTAGCGGGGGCCGATACCGGCGCCGGTGCAGGCGCCGCCGGCCACGGGGTTCGACGAGGTCACGAACGGGTAGGTGCCGTGATCGAGGTCGAGGAAGGTCGCCTGGGCGCCTTCGAGCAGCACATGCCGGCCGGCCTCGAGCGCCTCGTGCACCAGCGCGACCGTGTCGGCGATCATCGGCTCCATGCGCGGGGCGCATTCCTCGAGGTACTGGCTGGCGATCTCGTCGGCGGAGAGCGGGAGCTGATTGAAGACCTTGGCCAGCACCGCGTTCTTCTCCTTGAGGACCACGTCGAGCTTCTGGCGGAAGATCTTCGGGTCGAGCAGGTCCTGCACCCGCAGGCCGACACGCGCCGCCTTGTCCGCATACGCCGGGCCTATCCCGCGCTTGGTGGTGCCCACTTTGTTCTTCCCCAGGCGGCGCTCGGTCAGCCGGTCGATCTCCTGGTGGTACGGGAGGATCAGGTGGGCATTGCCGCTGACCTTCAGCCGGCTGGTGTCGACGCCCTTGCGCTCCAGCATGTCGACTTCGTCGAGCAGCACCCGCGGATCGACCACCACCCCGTTGCCGATCACCGGGGTGATGTGGTCGTAGAGGATGCCGCTCGGCACGAGTTGGAGGGCGAAGCTCTCGCCGTCGACCACGATGGTGTGCCCCGCGTTGTGTCCGCCCTGGTAGCGGACGACGAGGTGCATCTCCTTGGCGACGAGATCGGTGAACTTCCCCTTGCCCTCGTCGCCCCACTGGGTCCCGACGACGACGGTCGCAGGCACGCGTGTCTCCCCTCAACTGAGGCGTCGTCTTGCACGGCAAGCGTAGTCGGTACGGGTCCCCGACCCTGCCGGGCCCGACCCGCAGGTGCTGCGGCGGCCGCACACCTGCCGCGGCAGGCACTCCTACCGCGGCCCGCCGCCGGCGCCGTCAGCTCAACACGACGGCGCCGGACGGGTCCACGTCGACGGTGATCGTGTCGCCCTCCGAGTAGCGGCCCTCGAGCAACGCCAGCGCGAGGCGATCACCCAGCTCGCGCTGGATCACCCGCTTCAGCGGCCTGGCCCCGTAGGCGGGATCGAACCCTTCCCGAGCAAGGGCGTCGGCCGCCGCATCGGTGACCACCAGCGAGATGCGCTTGGCAGCGAGTCGCTGCTCGAGCGCCCGCAACTGGATGCGCACGATGCGACGCAGGTCCTCCTCGGTGAGCTCCCGGAAGCGGACGATGTCGTCGATCCGGTTGATGAACTCCGGCTTGAAGAAGTCCCGGGGATCGCCCGGCAGGTTGGAGGTCATGATCAGCACGACGTTGGTGAAGTCGACCGTGCGGCCCTGCCCGTCGGTGAGACGCCCGTCGTCCATGAGCTGCAGGAGCACGTTGAACACGTCGGGGTGGGCCTTCTCGATCTCGTCGAGCAGCACCACCGAGTAGGGACGCCGTCGCACCGCTTCGGTGAGCTGGCCGCCCTCCTCGTAGCCGACGTAGCCCGGTGGCGCACCGATGAGGCGGCTGACCGCGTGCTTCTCCATGTACTCCGACATGTCGATGCGGACCATCGCCCGCTCGTCGTCGAACAGGAAGTCCGCCAGCGAGCGGGCCAGCTCGGTCTTACCGACACCGGTCGGGCCGATGAACAGGAACGTGCCGATGGGCCGGTGCGGGTCGGAAAGCCCGGCTCGGCTGCGACGGATGGCGTTCGCCACCGCGGTCACCGCTTCGTCCTGACCGATCACCCGCTCGTGCAGGACGTCCTCCAGCCGGACGAGCTTGGCCATCTCGCCCTCCATCAGCCGGCTGACCGGGACCCCGGTCCAGCGGCTGACGACCTCGGCGATGTCCTCTTCGTCGACCTCCTCTTTGAGCATCTTCTGTTGGGACTGCAGGTCCTCGAGCCGCTTGCTGGCCTCGGCGACCTGCCGCTCGAGCTCGGGGATCTGCCCATAGCGGATCTCGGCGGCCCGCTCGAGATCGGTCTCCCGCTCGAGCTCCAGCCGCTTGTTCTCAAGCTGCTCCTTGAGGGCCTGGATCCGGGTGATCGCCTCCTTCTCGGACTGCCAGTGGGCTTTCATGCCCGCGGCCTGCTCGCGGAGGTTGGCGAGCTCCTCGTCGAGGGCGGCGAGCCGCTCCTGGGAGGCGGGGTCGGTCTCCTTGGCGAGGGCCACGCGCTCGATCTCCAGCTGGCGGATGCGCCGCTCGACCACGTCGATCTCGGTCGGCATCGAGTCGATCTCGATGCGCAGCTTGCTGGCGGCCTCGTCGACCAGGTCGATGGCCTTGTCGGGCAGGAACCGGCCGGTCAGGTAGCGGTCGGAGAGGACCGCCGCGGCGACCAGCGCCGCGTCCTGGATGCGCACCCCGTGATGCACCTCGTAGCGCTCCTTGAGCCCTCGCAGGATGGCGATGGTGTCCTCCACGGAGGGCTGGTCCACGTACACCGGCTGGAACCGCCGCTCGAGTGCGGGATCCTTCTCGACGTACTTGCGGTACTCGTCGAGGGTCGTGGCGCCGATCATCCGCAACTCGCCCCGGGCCAGCATCGGTTTGATCATGTTTCCGGCATCCATCGCGCCCTCGGCCGCGCCGGCGCCGACGATGGTGTGCATCTCGTCGACGAAGGTGATGACCTCGCCCTCGGAGTCGGTGATCTCCTTGAGCACTGCCTTCAGCCGCTCCTCGAACTCACCCCGGTACTTCGCACCGGCCACCATCGAGGAGAGATCCAGCGCGATCAGCCGCTTGTTGCGCAGGCTCTCGGGGACGTCCCCCTCGACGATGCGCCGAGCCAGACCCTCCACGATCGCCGTCTTGCCCACGCCCGGCTCACCGATGAGCACCGGGTTGTTCTTCGTGCGCCGGCTGAGCACCTGGATGACCCGGCGGATCTCGTCGTCACGGCCGATGACCGGGTCGATCTTGCCGGCACGGGCGGCCTCGGTCAGATCTCGCCCGTAGCGCTCGAGTGCCTGGTACTGCTCCTCCGGGTTCTGGCTGGTGACCCGGTGACTGCCCCGGACCTGAGCCAGCGCGGCGAGCAGGTCCTCCCGGTCCACCCCGATGTGGTCGGCCAACGCGAGGAGCAGGTGCTCGGTGGAGAGGTACTCGTCGCGCAGCTCGGCGCGCTGGCGGTCCGCCGCGTCGAGCAGCTCGGTGAGCTGGCGGCCGAGGCGGGATTCACCGCCGTAGGCCTTCGGCAGCCTCGCCACCGCCTCCTCCGCCCGGTTCCGCAGGGTCAGCGGCGCCACCCCGACCCGCTGCAGGATCGGCAGCACCACCCCATCCTCCTGGGCGAGCAGCGCCAGCAGGAGGTGGTCGGGTGTGACCTCGGGGTTGCTGTTGGCCCGGGCCGCGCTCAGGGCAGCGTTGAAGGCCTCTTGGGTCTTGAGGGTCCAGCGGTTCGGGTCGAGGGGCATGGGGTCTCGGTGCTCCTGTGGTGACGGATGGCGGCGCCGGCAGATGCCGGGATAGACGACTCAGAAAACTTGATAGTGACTTTATCAACTTTAGGCGGAGCTGGTCCATTCCCGCCACCCATGATCCGCTTGCCGCCCCACCTCCCAACAGAGACATCGCCGACGCCACCCGGTACCGTGACCACCCGAGCTGCCGGGTGCCGAGCCGGCCCATCGAGGGCACGGAGGATCGAGCGATGCACCATTGCCCATCCCGTACCCCACCCGCCTCCTCGTCTCCACAGGCCGGCCGGAGGGACTGAGATGCCCGCTCCGCAGCGCTGCCTGAGTCGAGACCAGGTCGCCCGCCACTGCCGCGAGCACGACTTCGCCGAGGGCCGGCGGGCCACGACTGTCGGGCTGGAGCTGGAGTGGCTCACCCTCGACCGCTCCGGCCAACGGCTCCGGCTGGAGGACGCCGAGGCCGTCATCGCCGAGGTGAGCCCGCGGATCACCGGCGGCCGCCTCTCGCTGGAGCCCGGCGGCCAGATCGAGCTGAGTACCTTCCCCTTCCCCGACGTCGCCCTCGCCTGCGCGGCAGCCGCTGCGGACCTGCTCGCCCTCGACCGGGCCTGCGCGGCCCGCGGCATCGGGCTCGTGGCTCTCGGGCAGGACCCCGTGCGAGCGCCCGAGCGGGTGGTCACCGCAGCTCGGTATCGGGCCATGGAGTCCTACTTCGACGCGCTCGGACCGGCCGGGCGCACCATGATGTGCAACACCGCCGCCCTGCAGGTCAACCTTTGCCTGGGGGACCCGGCACGACAGGTGGAGCGCTGGCGGCTGGCCCACCAGATCGGTCCCGCGTTGATTGCCGCCTTCGCCAACTCGCCGTTCGCCGAGGGCGCCCCGACCGGCTGGCAGTCGAGCCGGCTGCGCACCTGGTGGACGCTCGACCCGTCCCGATCGGCGCCCGTCCCTATCGACGGCGACCCAGCCGAACGGTGGCTCCGCTACATCCTCGACGCCCGGGTGATGCTCATCCGGGTCGGCGACGACGACTTCCGGGCACTGCGCCGCCCGATGACCTTCGGCCAGTGGCTCGATCAGGGCCACGAGCTCGGGTTCCCCACCATCGATGACCTCGTGTACCACCTCACGACCCTGTTCCCCCCGGTCCGCCCGAAGGGTTGGCTCGAGCTGCGGATGTTCGACGCGTTGCCGACCCCGTTCTGGCACGTGGCCACCGCCGTGGCGGTGGCCCTGCTCGAGGACCCCGACACCGCGGCGGCGACCGGCGAGGCGGTGGCCGGCACCGCCGGCCTGTGGATCGACGCTGCGCGACTCGGGCTCGCCCACCCACTCCTCGCGTCAGCCGCGAGCCGGTGCTTCGAGTTGGCCATCGAGTCGCTGGAGCGCCAGCGGGCCGACAGCCTGGCCGGCGTGGTGGCGGCCTATCACGACCGCTGGGTGGCTCGAGGTCGCTCCCCCGCCGACGACCGCCTCGATGCCTGGCACCGGGACGGCACCCTCTGGCCGCCCCGGGCCTCACCGGTGCCCTACGCGGTGGACCTCGACTTCTCGGCGGTGCTGCCGTGATCCCGCCCTCCGACCGGGATGCCATCAGGCACGAGCTGGCCCGGGCACGGGCGCGCACGCGCTCGCTGGTCGACGACCTGAGCGACGACGACCAGCGCGCCCAGCACTCCCCGATCATGTCCCCGCTCGTGTGGGATCTGGCTCACGTGGGGAACTACGAAGAGCGGTGGCTGCTACGGGCACTCGACGGGCGCCCACCCGTCGACCCGGCGATCGACTGGCTCTACGACGCGTTCGAGCACCCGCGCTCGACCCGACCATCCCTCCCGCTGCTCGATCCGGTCGCCGCCCGTGCCTACCTGACGACGGTCCGCGAGGAGACGCTCGGGCTGCTGGAGATCGTCGACGAGCTGGACGCGCCAGAGCTGCTTCGGGGCGGGTACGTCTACGGCATGGTGCTCCAGCACGAGCACCAGCACGACGAGACCATGCTCGCCACCCGGCAGCTCATGGGGGAGCGGGCGCCCAGCGTCCCCGGCGCCCGACCGGTGCTCGGCCAACGCGCCCGCGTCCCGAGCGGCGAGGTGCTCATCGACGGCGGACCGTTCGTCATGGGCACCACCTCCGAGCCTTGGGGCTACGACAACGAGCGGCCGGCCCACCTGGTCGAGGTCCCTCCGTTCCGCCTCGACCGCACCCTCGTCGCCAACCGGGACTTTCTGGCCTTCATCGACGACGGCGGGTATCAGCACGAGCAGCTCTGGCGCCCCCGGGGCTGGGCGTTTCGCTGCGAACAGGGGCTCGAGCATCCGCTGTTCTGGCAGCGTGACGGGACCGACTCCTGGTCGATCCTGCGCTTCGGCCGGAAGATCGACCTCGCCGAGCACCTCGACGACCCCGTGCAGCATGTGTGCTGGTTCGAGGCGGACGCCTTCGCCCGTTGGGCCGGCAAGCGCCTCCCCACCGAGGCCGAGTGGGAGAAGGCGGCCACCTGGAACCCCGACGGCACCAAGACCCGCTACCCGTGGGGCGACCAGGCCCCCGACCCCGACCGGGCCAACCTGGGCGGTCACGTCGACGGGCCCTGCCCAGCAGGCACGACAGCCTCGGGGGCCAGCCCGGCAGGGGTCCACCAGCTCATCGGCGACGTGTGGGAGTGGACCTCCTCGGACTTCGTCCCGTACCCCGGCTACGAGATGTTCCCGTACCCCGAGTACTCCGAGGTGTTCTTCGGCGGGGACTACAAGGTGCTTCGCGGCGGCTCGTGGGCTTCCGATCCGCTCGCCGTGCGAGGCACCTTCCGCAACTGGGACCACCCGATCCGCCGGCAGATCTTCGCCGGGTTCCGCTGCGCCCGGGACGCCTGAGCGACCGTGTGCCGTCACGCCGCCTACTGGGGTCCCGCCCGCCCGCTCGCCGGGGTCGCGCTGGAGGCACCGCACTCGCTGCTCGTGCAGTGCGAGGCGGCGCGCGAGATGCCCTGGGGATGCGACAACCTCGACGGGTGGGGGTTCGGCTGGCACGAGGGCACCCGCGAGGGCCGGCGCTACCGCAGCGCGCTCCCCATGACCGAGGACGTCTCAGGCCAGGATCTGCTGCGAGGTGTGTCGTCGGGGCGGTTCCTGGTGCACGTGCGCCAGAAGACCCCAGGTGCCGCGACCCACCCGACGGGCAGCGCCCCGTTCTGGGACGGCGCAGCGACGTTCTTCGCGCACAATGGGTTCGTGCCCGGATTCCACGACGGGGTGGCCGACCTGCTGCGGTCACGTCTCTCGCCGGAGCGGGCGGCGATGGTGGAGGGCGACGCGGACAGCGAGGTGCTGTTCGCGCTGGTCCTCGATCGCCTGGCAGCCGGCGAACCACCCAACGAGGCCGTCGGGGTGCTGGCCGAGCTCGAGCATGAGCTGGGCGGCCGGTACAACGTGCTGCTGATGACCCCCGATGCCTTGGTCGCGACCCGGTGCGGCACAACGCTCTACGTCCACCGGGGCGAGGGCGTGACCGTCTCATCGGAACCGCTCGACGACCAGGCGTGGACCCCGGTACCCGACCGCACCGTGCTGACCGTCGACGATGGCGGCGTCAGAGAGGAACGCTGGTGAGCGCGGGACCGCAGATCGAGGTGCTGCTCTCGCCTGCCGATCTGGCTCGGGCCCTGCGAGACGACGTCCACACCGGGTTGACCGCTCTCCCCAAGTCGGTGCCGCCCAAGTGGTTCTACGACGACCGGGGCTGCGAGCTGTTCGACGCCATCACCCGCCTGCCCGAGTACTACCCCACCGAGACCGAACGCTCGATCCTGCGGGCCTGCGCGCCCGAGATCGCCGCCACCAGCGCGGCGGACACCCTCGTCGAGCTGGGTTCAGGCACCTCCGACAAGACCCGCACCCTGCTCGACGCCATGGTGAGGGAGAGTCGGCTCGAGCGGTTCGTGCCGTTCGAGGTGAACGAGTCCACGTTGCGCGCCACCGCGGACGCGATCATCCAGGACTACCCGGGCGTGCAGGTCCACGGGGTCGTGGGGGACTTCGAGCGCCACCTCGGCGCGCTGCCCCGAGACGGCCGACGGATGATCGCCTTCCTCGGCAGCACCATCGGGAACTTCACCCCGCCCGAGCGCAAGCAGTTCCTGTCCGAACTGGCCAGGGTGATGGCTCCCGGCGACTCACTGCTGCTCGGCACCGATCTGGTGAAGGACCCCGAGCGCCTCGAGCGCGCCTACAACGATCCCCAGGGTGTCACCGCCGAGTTCAACCTCAACCTGCTGCGGGTACTGAACCGGGAACTGGAGGCCGACTTCGACCTCGATGCCTTCGAGCACGTGGCCTTCTTCGACCCCGGCGCCGAGTGGATCGAGATGCATCTCCGGTCCACCCGTGGGCAGACCGTGAGGATCGCCGCGCTGGACCTCGAAGTGCCGTTCACCGCGGGCGAGCTGATGCGTACCGAGATCAGCGCCAAGTTCCGCCGCACCGGGGTGACCGCCGAACTGGCGTCTACAGGCCTGCGACTCGATCGCTGGTTCACCGACCCCGCGGGCGACTTCGCGGTGTCGCTGTCATCGCTGGCCGACGCCTGACGGCCCGGCCTCGGTCGCCGAGCGCCCGATCCTCCCGGGGGTGGCGGGATCAGCCCGTCCCGAAGATGCGGCGAGCGTCACCGAAGCGCACGACGGCTTGGCGCATCGGCACCAGCTCGCGCCGGTACTGCTTGTGGGTGCGCTCGACGGCCGCGTGGGCCTCGCGGCGGACCTCCTCGAGTTCGGCTTCGAGCCTGGCGATCCGGGCCTCCAGCTCGAGCACCCGCTTCACGCCGGCCAGGTTGAGGCCCTCGTCGGTGAGGTCCTGGATCCGGCGCAGCAGGCGGATGTCCTCGTCGCTGTAGCGGCGGCTGCCACCCTCGGTGCGGGCCGGCTCCAGCAAGCCTTTGCGCTCGTAGATACGAAGCGTCTGCGGGTGCACGCCCGCGAGCTCGGCCGCCACCGAGATGACGTAGACGGCTCGGGCATCAGCGCGACGACGGGCGCGGCTGGTGCTCATCGGTCACCCCTCCGCCTCATGTCCTTCATGATGACTCACACCCCCAGGTGCTCGCGCGGAGACCCCGAGGACGCCGCCGCGAAGGCCTCCACGGCTTCCCGCTGCTCGGGCGAGAGCTTGGTGGGCACCGTGATCTGCACCGTGACCAGCAGGTCGCCCACGCCGTTCCGATCCGGCACCCCACGACCCTTCACCCGGAAGACCTTGCCCGACGGCGTGCCTGCGGGGATCTTCAACGTCACCTTCTCACCGTCGAGCGTCGGCACCGTCAGGCGAGTGCCGAGTGCCGCCTCGTCGAAGGTGATGGGCACGGTAAGGGTGAGGTTGCGACCGGCTCGCCCGAAGAGTGGATCACGATCCACGTGCACCCGGACGAAGAGGTCCCCCGGTGGCCCGCCGTTGCGTCCCGGGCCACCGCGGCCCTTCAGGCGGATGCGCTGGCCGTCGTCGACCCCGGCCGGGATGCGGACCCGCACCTCCCGGTGTCGACGCTCCACACCGGTCCCCGAACAGGTCGGACAGGGGTCGACGATGATCGTCCCCCGACCGCCGCAGGCCGGGCAGGGAGTGGAAAACGAGAACAGGCCCTGGTTCTCCTCGAGGACCCCACGCCCGTGGCACTGCGGACAGATCTGGGGGGCGCTGCCCGGGCGAGCGCCCGAGCCGTGGCAGGTCGAGCAGGGCGCATCGCTGACGAGGGGCACGGTCGTGGTGACGCCCTTCACGGCCTCCCGGAACGACAGGTGCAGATCCGTCTCGAGGTCGGCGCCCCGACGGGGGCCCGTGCCCCGGCCCGGACCACCGGGGCGGCGGGCACGGCCGAACAACCCGCCCAGCAGATCCCCGAGATCGCCGGCCCCGAAGTCGAACGTCGCCCCGCCCGCGCCACCAGGGCCACCGAAACCCATGCCTCCGAGTGGGCCGAGCTTGCGGACCTCGTCGTACTCCTTGCGCTTGGCCTCGTCGCCGATGACGTCGTACGCCGCGGACACCTCCTTGAAGCGCTCCTCCGCTTTGGGGTTGTCCGGGTTGGCGTCCGGGTGCAGCTCGCGGGCCAGCTTGCGGTAGGCGCGCGTGATCTCCTTCTGGGACGCGCTCTCCGGCACGCCCAGGATCTCGTAGTAGTCCTTCTCGAACCACTCACGCTGCGGCGCCATCGACGTCTCAGTCCCTGACCTTCACCATCGCCGGGCGGAGCACCTGCCCCTTCCAGAGGTAACCCGTGCGCATCGACTCCACGACCACCGGCTCCCCACCGTCACCTGGCTCGTGCAACACGGCCTCGTGCAGGTTCGGGTCGAACGGGTGGTCGACCGGCTCCATGCGCTCGAGCCCCTCCTTCTCCAGGATGTCGAGCAACGACTTGTAGATGGGCTCGACGCTCTCCGCGCCGTGGCCCAGCGCAGCCTCGCACGCATCGAGGACCGGGAGGAGCTTGTCGACGAGCTGCGCGTTGGCCCGATCGATCAGCTCCACCCGCTCCTTCGACGTGCGCCGCTTGAAGTTGTCGAACTCGGCCTTCACCCGCTGGAGGGCTTCGAGGTACTCGTCGCGCTCAGCCGCCAGGTCCGACCGGCCGACCGTGCCATCGACGAAGGCTGCCTCCTCCTCCGATGGCGCACCGGCTCCTCCTGCCGTGTCGGGCTCGACCTCCTCGCTCGAGGCGGCTGCGGCGGCTGGCTCACCTTCCGCCACAGCCGCCGCTTCGAGCAGCTCATCGTCGGTCGCGGCCTCGGCCGGGCCGAGCGGGCCCTCGGGCGCGCCGGCAGCCGGCTCCATCACTGGCCCTCGTCGTCGACGATCTCAGCGTCGACGACCTCGTCGTCGGCCGACGCCGAAGCCCCACCACCAGCGGACGTGTACTGCTGCCCGCCCGCAGCCTGCTGGTACAGCTTCTGCGTGAACTCCTGGCTGGCGTTCATCAGCCGCTCGGTGGCGGTGCGGATGGCCTCCACGTCCGAACCACCGAGCGCCGCGCGCAGCTCGCTGAGCCGATCCTCCACGTCCTTGCGCTCTTCGGCAGAGATCTTGTCGCCCTGCTCCTTGAGGAGCTTGTCGGTCTGGTACACGAGGGTGTCGGCCGTGTTGCGGACCTCGGCCTCCTCCTTGCGGCGGCGGTCCTCCTCGGCATGGGCCTCCGCGTCGCGCACCATCTGCTCGATCTGCTCCTTCGAGAGCGACGACTGGCCGGTGATGGTCATCGACTGCTCCTTGCCGGTGGCCCGATCCTTGGCGGACACATGCACAATGCCGTTGGCATCGATGTCGAAGGTGACCTCGATCTGCGGCACACCCCTCGGCGCGGGTGGCAGGTCGACAAGCTGGAACTTGCCCAGTGTCTTGTTGAACTGCGCCATCTCCCGCTCACCCTGCAGCACGTGGATCTCCACCGACGGCTGGTTGTCCTCCGCGGTGGTGAAGACCTCCGTGCGGCGGGTGGGGATGGTGGTGTTGCGCTCGATGAGCCGGGTCATGACCCCGCCCTTGGTCTCGATGCCGAGCGACAGCGGGGTGACGTCGAGGAGCAGGACGTCCTTGACCTCGCCCTTCAGCACACCCGCCTGGATGGCGGCACCGACCGCGACCACCTCGTCGGGGTTCACCCCCTTGTGCGGCTCACGACCGGTCATCTCCTTCACCAGGTCCACGACCGCCGGCATACGGGTCGAGCCTCCGACCAGCACCACGTGGTCGATGTCCCCCTTGCTGAGGCCGGCATCGGCGATGGCCTGCTCGAAGGGGCCCTTGCACCGCTCGAGCAGATCGGCGGTGAGCTCCTGGAACTTGGCCCGGGTGAGCTGCTCGTCGAGGTGCAGCGGGCCTTCCGCGGTGGCGGTGATGAACGGCAGGTTGATCTGGGTCTGCTGCACCTGCGACAGCTCGATCTTGGCCTTCTCGGCGGCCTCCTTCAGCCGCTGCATGGCCATGTTGTCCTTCGACAGGTCGACCCCGTGGGCACCTTTGAACGTCTCGACCAGCCAGTCGATGATCCGCTCGTCCCAGTCGTCGCCACCGAGCTGGGTGTCACCGTGGGTGCTCTTCACCTCGAACACGCCATCGCCGATCTCGAGCACCGACACGTCGAAGGTGCCACCGCCGAGGTCGAACACCAGGATCGTCTGGTCGTGCTCCTTGTCGAGCCCGTAGGCCAGCGCGGCGGCCGTAGGCTCGTTGATGATGCGAAGCACTTCCAGCCCGGCGATCTGGCCAGCCTCCTTGGTGGCCGTGCGCTGGGCGTCGTCGAAATAGGCGGGCACGGTGATGACGGCCTGGTTGACCGTGTCACCGAGGTAGGCCTCGGCGTCACGCTTGAGCTTCATGAGCACCCGGGCGGAGATCTCCTGGGGCGTGTACGCCTTGCCGTCGATGTCGATCGTCCAGTTGGTGCCCATGTGGCGCTTGACGGAGCGGATGGTGCGGTCGGGGTTGGTGATGGCCTGGCGCTTGGCCACCTCACCCACCAGGACCTCGCCGTTGCGGGCGAACGCCACGACCGAGGGCGTGGTGCGGGACCCTTCCGCGTTGGGGATGACGACGGGGTCACCCCCCTCGAGGACCGAGACCACCGAGTTGGTCGTTCCGAGGTCGATTCCGACAGCCTTGGGCATGTGCTCGTCTCCTGTGTTCCGGGGCGGCCGCAGGGGCCGGTTACGGCTGGCCACCGCAAGGGGTGGGCGGCAGCCACCGAGATCTTCACGCAACCCAAC
>NZ_DAIUCK010000021.1:0-35007 GCF_036846205.1 Rhabdothermincola sp.
GGGTGGGATGGGCATGTTCCGTTCGGCACTCTTGGGTGGCGACGCCGGAGACGTCGGCTATCCCCTGCACCTCATCAACGGGCGTGCCTCCGCGGACCGCTCGACGATCGAGATCCCCTCCCGGGGTCGAGCCCGGCTGCGCGTGATCAACGCCGGCTCCGACACCGCGTACCGGGTGGCGATCGGTGGTCATCGCCTGACGGTCACCCACACCGACGGGTTCCCGGTCGAGCCGGTCGAGGTGGACGCCCTCCTCATCGGCATGGGCGAGCGATACGACGTGCTGGTCACCCTCGCCGACGGCGCATGGCCGCTCGTGGCCCTGGCCGAGGGCAAGGACCAGACCGCCAGCCTGGTCTTGCGCACCAGGGGCTCGAGGGCCGCGGACCCGCCGGCGGGCCTCCGCCCGCCCGAGCTCGACGGCCGGCTGCTCGCCTACGCGGACCTCCGGGCCGCCGAGCGCGCCCGACTCGGACCCCGTGACGTCGAGGTCTCCGAGACGGTGACGTTGACGGGCTCGATGATGCCGTACGCGTGGGCGTTCGACGGCCTCCCGTACCCGGACCGACCTCCGATCCGCATCCGCCAGGGTCAACGGGTTCGGCTGCGCTTCGAGAACGCCACGTCGATGTGGCACCCGATCCACCTACACGGCCACACCTTCCGTGTCGGCACCGATCCCGCGGGGCCACGTAAGGACACGGTCAACGTCCTCCCGGGTGAGACCGTGGTCATCGAGCTCGACGCGGACAACCCCGGTCAGTGGATGACCCACTGCCACAACACGTACCACCTGGAACGCGGCATGGCGATGGTCCTGTCGTACGTCCCGTGAGGGGGAGCGGCCCGATGGCGCGAGGTCATCCGAATGACACCAAGGTCGAGCGTGGCCTGCTCGTCGCCCTCGCCGTGTGCTGTGTGGTACCGATGACCGTGATCCTGCTCGCCAGCTCGCTGCTCGGCCTGACGCTCGGGAGCGCCGTCGCGGCCGCGGTCGGGCTCACCGCAGCCGGCCTGTGCGTGGCCGTGATGAGCCGCCACCGGCACTCGCGGCGGCGCGCCGGATCGACCTCCGAAAGCTCGTAACCTACGACATAGTGTCGTAAATCAGTCCGTCGTCGCTCCGTCCCCCTGGAGGTCCCACCCGTGCGCCCACGTCTCGCCATCGCCACCATCGCCGCCATCGCCACCCTCACTGCCGCCGCGTGCTCCTCGGACGACCACGGTGACATGGACATGGGGTCAGGCGATGACATGCCGGGATCGTCCATGCCCCACGACGACATGGGTGACGGCATGGCGGGATCCGGCTCTACCTCCACGATCAGCGTGCCCGCCGACGCGGCGTTCAACGCCATCGACGTCGCCTTCGCCCAGGGCATGATCCCGCACCACGCTCAGGCCGTGGAGATGGCCGAGATGGCCCTCGCGATCTCCACCGACCCGACGGTCCGGGCGCTCGCCGAGAAGGTCAAGGCAGCCCAGGATCCCGAGATCACCCTCATGACGAGCTGGCTCGAAGCCTGGGGCCAGCCCGTGCCGGACCGCAACGGACCGATGGGTCACGACTCGACCGGCCCAGGGGGCATGATGATGTCGGGGATGATGTCCGACGCCGAGATGGCCCGGCTCGGCGCGGCCAGCGGTGCGGAGTTCGACCGGATGTTCCTGGAGATGATGATCCGGCACCACGAGGGGGCGATCCAGATGGCCGAACAGGAGCTCGCCGAGGGCAAGTACCCACCTGCGAAGGACCTGGCCCGAGCCATCATCGCCGCCCAGCAGGCGGAGATCGACCAGATGAGGGCTCTGCTGTCACCCGCGAGATGATCGACGCCGGAGCCGTTGCCCGATGAGCACGGCCCCCGCCGGCCGCGGGACGCTGCGCTGCCTCGCCGCCGCGGTGCTCTTCGGTGGTTCCGCCCCGGCTGCCTCCGTGCTCGCCGGGGGCATGCCGACCCTGGTGCTGGCCGGCCTGCTCTACCTCGGTGCCGCGCTGGCGGTGCTGCCGGTCGCGGCCCGCCAGCGCCAACCGATGAGCGCGCTGCGCAACGGGGGCCGATCCCTCGCGCTCGCGGTGGTGTTCGGAGGCGCGATCGGCCCCGTGCTGCTCGTCGCCGGGCTCGAGCGCGTCCCTGCGGCCACGGCATCGCTGCTGCTGAACCTCGAGCTCGTCGCCACCATCGCGCTGGCCGGCGTCGTGTTCCGCGAGCACCTCGGTCGCCGACTCCTCGTCGCCGCCGGTCTGGTGGCCGTCGCGGGGCTCCTGCTCGTCTGGGAACCCGGCGCCAGGTTCGACCTGAACGGCCTGTTCATCATCGGCGCCTGCGTCGCATGGGGCATCGACAACAACGTGACCGCCCGTCTCGACCAGCTCGGACCGGAGCAGATCACCCTGGCGAAGGGCGCGGTGGCCGGGACGGCCAACGTCGTTCTCGGGCTCGCCATCGCCGGTTCCTGGCAGGCCGACGCCCCCGCGATCGTCGTTGCGCTGCTCATCGGGGCCTTGGGCTACGGCGCGTCGATCACCCTGTGGGTCAAGGGGGCCCGCGACCTCGGGGCGGCCCGGGCGCAGGTCATCTTCGCCCTCGCGCCCTTCCTCGGCGCGATCCTGTCGTGGACCGTTCTCGCCGAGCCCATCACCGCTGTCCAGCTGCTCGCGATCCCGCTGGCCGCGGCCGGCGTCGGGCTGTCGCTGCGGACCGCCCACGAGCATCCCCACGTCCACGAGGCGCTCGAGCACGAGCACGAGCATCGCCATGATGACGGCCATCACCACCACACCCATCTGGAGCCCGTGCCCGCCAGCCACACCCACCGCCACCGCCACGAGCCGGTCGAGCACGCGCATCCCCATGTGCCCGACCTGCACCATCGCCACGCGCACTGAACCGACACAGGACGTCGAGGGTGGGGTTCCCGTGCCCGGACGGGTGGCGGAGCGGCTCCGGAGTGCTCAGCTCAGCGCCTCATAGAGCAGCGCGGCCGCGAAAGCGAAGAACAGCAGCGCGGCTCCGATCCTGACCACCCGGTCGGGGAGCCGGGCGCCGAGCTGTTGCCCGACGACGATGGCCACCGCGTCGGCGGCGACCATGCCGAGGGTCGACCCCAACCACGTGCCGAGCATCCCTTCGGTCGTGGCCAGGGTGATCGTCGCCAGCATGGTCTTGTCGCCGAGCTCGGCGAGGAAGAAGGCTCCCCCCACCGCCAGCACGACGTGTCTCGCCGGGCGGGCGGCCCGCTGCTCGTCATCATCGCTGAGCTCGTCACCGCGCAAGGTCCAGATCCCGAAGCCCACGAAGGCGATGGAGGCCGCGACGGTGATGACGGTGGTGGGGATGGCGGCGCCGACCGCGGCACCGACGGCGACGGAGATGGCGTGCACGAGCCCGGTGGCGAGGGTGATGCCGATCAGGACCGGGATCGCCGGGTAGCGGGTGGCGAACGCCAGCGCCATCAGCTGGCTCTTGTCCCCGAGCTCGGCGACGAAGATCACCCCGAAGCTCAACAGCAGTGCCGTCACGGCCACACCCTCCTCGTGTTCGGCGCCGAGGAGGAGGGGAACCGCAGCGACCCTCGACCCGGCGCACGTCCTTGCGCCACATCGAAGGTCTCGCCTGCCCGGAGAACCGGACCTGGCCGACCGGGCGGTATGTCGCCAGCATGTCGATCGGCCAGCGGGAGGCTACTCCCCTTCGCCTGGGACGCTATCACGCCGAGCTGGGCTGAGCGCCCTGGCACGTCTCCAGCGGGATCAGCGGACGCTGGCGCTTGCCAGCCTGCCGGCGCGTGGGCGATTGGCGCGGGACGGGCCCGCCCCGGGACGCCGACAAGGCCGTTCAGCCCGTCATCCGGCGATCAGCCGGGTCGCGGCCATCGCGGCCGCGGCGCCCAGCACGGCCGGAACGGCGATGGGCGTGACCATCCTCAGGTAGCCGCGCACGGTCAGGTCGATGCCCTCGTCCCGAACGAGCCGCCACCACAAGAGGTTGGCCAGCGCGCCCAATGGCACCACGACCGCGCCGGTGTTGACCCCGGCCAGCCACGCCCACATCCCCCAGCTCATCGATCGGGCGCCCTCCAGCGCGACCAGCAGCGCCGGCAGGTTGTTCACCAGGCCCGCCGCTGCGGTGCTCAACAGCGTGATGCCGCCGAGGGCAGCCGGACCGTTGCGCGCCAGCGTGCTGGTCAGCACGTCGGCGGGCACCACCAGCGCCACCGCGACCGCCACCGCGCTCACCCCCGCCGCGGTGGCCACGGGTACCTCCCTCCACGGCAACCATCCCGTCGTCGCGATCAGCACCAGATCGGCGGCCACCGCCACCATCCACGGGGCCACGCCGGCGCTCGGGCCGGCCACGAACCCGATCAGCGCACCGGTCACCACGCTCCCGCCGACGATCACCGATCGGCGATCGACGGGCTCGGAGCGGCCGCCGGGCAGGGCGGTCGGGTGCCGGCGGCGGTACGCCAGCCAACCGGCGATGCAGGCCACGGCGCTCACCGGTGCCAGGTGGACGAACACGTCGCTCACCGACAGGTCGAGCCGATCCACGGCGATGAGCGTGGTGAGGTTCGACACGGGCAGCACCGACGACGCGAAGCTGGCCAGCAGGAGCGGGATCAGCGCGAGCGGCAGGGGGTCGACGCCGGCGCGGCGGGCGAGGCGCACGTAGAGGGGCGTGAGGAGCACCACGGTGGTGTCGAGGTTCAGCACCACCGTGGTGGCCCCTGCCAGCCACCACAGCACCGCCACCGGGAGGTGTTCGAAGCGGCGGTCGATCGTGATGGCGAGTGCTTCGAAGAACCCCAGCCGGTCGAGCAGTGACGCCAACGGGACTCCTGCACACAGGAAGAGCAGTGCAGGGACCATGGCGGTCACGTTGTCGATGGCCCGATCCACGGTCCGCGCGCTCCGATCTCGCTCGTTCAGGGCCGGGTCGCCAGCCGTTCCTCGTCGAGGCGGAGCTGCCGGCGCGCGGCGTCGTAGTCGTAGAGCTCGGCATAGCGGCCCCAGTCCAGGGCGATCTCCAGTTGGCGGTCCGTCTCGGCTTCGCTGAACGAGCGGCGCAGGACATCACGGAAGAAACCGATGGGGAGCGAGCCATCGAGACTGTTCTCGAGCCCTCGGGTGATGGCGGCGACCAGCGGTGCGTTCGCCAGGGCTGCGCGGGCGAAGATCTCCTTGGACTGCTGGATGTCGGCACCGGCGAAGCCGACACCCTCGGGCGTGAGCCGCACCTCGCCGGCCCGCACGGTGACGAAGCCGAGCAGCTCGAGCGCGTCGACGAGGGGCAGGAGGTCATCCACCTCGAGGACGAGGTCCTCCGCCAGATCCGCCAGGTCGATGCGGTCGTCGAGGCGGTGGAGGATCTCCGCCAGGCCGGAGAGCGCGTCGACGGTGGCACCCGGCAGCGGGAGCTCACCGGGGGTGATGCGCCCGACCGGGTGCTCGTGCCGAACCTTCATGGCCTCGTCTTCGTGGCGCCCGGTCATGATCACGTAGATGAGGTCCATCATCTCCTCGAAGTCGGGGTCCTGGCGGTTCCGTGGTCTCGGGTAAGTGATGTCGAGGCTGGTACGGATGCGGCCGGGGTTGGAGCCGAGGATCACCACCCGGTCGGCGAGCAGGACGGCTTCTTCGATGTTGTGCGTGACCAGCACGATGGCCTTGGTGGGGAACTCAGCTCGCTGCCACAGCTCGAGGAGCTCACCGCGCAGGTTCTCCGCGGTCAGGACGTCGAGGGCGGAGAACGGTTCGTCCATCAGCAGCACGTCGGGCTCGACCACCAACGCCCGGGCGAACCCGACGCGCTGGCGCATGCCCCCCGAGAGCTCCTTGGGATACGCGTTCTCGAAGCCGTCGAGACCGATGAGGTCGATGGCGGCGCGGGCGCGCTCGGCGCGCTCGGCGGGGGGCAGGCCGCGGGCCTCCAGGCCGATCTCGACGTTCTCCTGCACGGTGAGCCACGGCAGCAGCGCGAAGCTCTGGAACACCATCGCGGTGCCGGGGTTGGCGCCGGTGAGCGGTTCACCCCGGTAGCGGACCTGACCTGCGGTGGGCCCGATGAGGCCGGCGAGGCAGCGCAGCAGCGTGGACTTGCCGCTCCCGGAGCGACCGAGCAGCGCGAGGATCTCGCCTTCCCGCACCTCGAGGTCGATGTCTTCGAGCACGGGCAGCGGTTGGCCGTCGGGGGTGGTGAAGGACTTGGTGATGCCGGTGGCGGAGAGCAGCACCGGTCGGGTGGCGATGGTGGTCATGCTGCTCCTCTCACAGGTGGTAGCGGGCCTCGGCGACGCGGTAGAGGCGGCGCCACAGCAATCGGTTGACGAGCACGACGTAGGCGCTCATGACCATCACCCCGGCGAGGGTGTGGGGGAAGTCGCCGGCCGCGGTGGACTCGGAGATGAACGCGCCGAGGCCCACTGCGGTGATCGTGCTCCCGCCGTAGGTCACGACCTCAGCGACGATCGACGCGTTCCACGCTCCGCCCGAGGCGGTGATCCCGCCGGTCACGTACGACGGGAAGATCGCCGGGAGGTACAGCCGTTTCCAGCGCTGCCATCCCGTCACGCCGATGTCGGTCATCGCCTCCCGTAGGTCGGTGGGGATGGCCATGCCGCCGGCGATGGCGTTGAACAGGATGTACCACTGGGCGCCGAGCGCCATGAGCACGATCCCTCCGATGTCGAGGCTGATCCCGGTGTGGAGCAGGACCACGACCACCAGCGGGAACAGGAAGTTGGCGGGGAAGCTGGCGAAGATCTGCACGAGCGGCTGCGCGATCCGGGCCAACCGAGGATCGAGGCCGATGCGCACCCCGACGGGAACCCAGAGCAGGGTGGAGGCGACGACCACCACCGCCACCCGGATCATGGTCCAGACCCCGAGCTGGATGGGCCGGAGGAAGATCCCCGGACCCTCCTCCCGGGTGATGTACGCGAGCAGCTCGTAGGCGCCCCAGGCGAGGAGGCTGCCGACGGTGGCGAAGAAGGCGAGGTCACCGATGCGCCGGCGCCGGGTGTCCACCACCAACGGCCGGTGATCCACGCCGAGGATGCGCCCCGCTCGGTTGACCGGCTCAGTGGCCCACCGCCGCACCCGGCGCGTGAGGCGCGGGAACCGGGAGCGCCGCCACAGCTCGAGGACGAAGGAGCGCTGGACCTCGGAGGCCTCGGCCTGCTCGTTGCGGAACTTCTCGACCCAGGCGGTGAGCGGCCGCCAGAACAGGACGTTCACCCCGAGCACCAGGATCACCATGGTCACGATGGCCCAGCCGACACCGGCGAGGTCGCCAGCATCGATCGCCGCTCCCGCATACGAGCCGACCCCGGGCAGCACCGTCTCGTTGTTGTTGACCGTGATGGCCTCGGAGGCGACGAGGAAGAACCATCCCCCGCCCATGCTCATCATCCCGTTCCACACCAGGCCGATGGCGCTGCTCGGCACCTCGATGCGCCAGAAGCGCATCCATCGGCTGAGGCGGTGCAGGCGTGACAGCTCGTCGAACTCGCGGGGCAGCGTGATCAGCGACTGGTAGAAGCCGAAGGTGATGTTCCAGACCTGTGAGGTGAAGATGGCGAAGATCGCGGCGCACTCCAGTCCGAGCAGGGAGCCGGGGAACAGCGCCACGAACCCGACCACGGTGATCGACAGGAAGCCGAGCACCGGAACCGATTGCAGGATGTCCAGTGCGGGGATGAGCACCCGTTCGGCCCTACGGCTCCGCGCCGCGGCGTAGCCGTAGACGAAGGTGAACGCATAGGAGAAGGCGAGGGCCGCGAACATGCGGAGGAGGCTGCGCACCGCGTAGTAGGGGAGCCGCGCCGGGTCCGTGTCGATGTCGGTGTACTGGTTCGGCAGCAGCGACACCGTCGTGTCGGGCGCTACCCGGCCGATCGTGTAGAGCACCACGGCGATGGCCAGGAACACCGCCACGTCCGCACCACTCGGCCGTCGGCGGGCCAGCGACGAGCGGAACCCGGCGAAGGTCGGCCGGGTCATCGCCACCTCCGCCGGATCATCGCCGGGCGCGAGCAGGTTCCGCTCGGCGGCACGACACGGGTGATCGGGGATGTCGGGATCATGGGCAGACCGGCAGTGGGCGGCGGAGCAGCGGGCGTGCGAGCGGAGGAGACGGCGTCCACGAACAGGATTCCATCACGGGTCGTCCGGCCCCCTGCCACGTCGGTCGCGGCGGCGGTACCATCGCCGCCATCAGCCGGCGGATGCGAGGAGAGCAGCCATGCCACACATCGACCTGCCCGAGGGCGTGCCCGGCATCATCGGTCCGATGATGTTCAGGCCCGAGACAGCCAAGCCGCTCAACGAGCTGGCCGAGGTGCTCCTGCGAGGCGACCACTCCCTGTCCCGTGGGGAGCGGGAGCTCATCGCCGGCTACGTGTCGTGGCTCAACAACTGCACGTTCTGCTCCCGGTCACACAACACGTTCGCCGCCGTGCAGCTCGAGGACGGCTGGTCCGTCATCGATGCCGTCAAGGCCGACCCGTCGACCGCTCCGATCAGCGACAAGATGAAGGCGCTGCTCGCCATCGCGGCCAAGGTCCAGCAAGGCGGCTCGAACGTCACCGAGGCCGACATCGCGGCGGCGCGGGCCGAGGGCGCCACTGACGTCGAGATCCACGACACCGTGCTCATCGCGGCCGCGTTCTGCATGTACAACCGCTACGTCGACGGCCTCGCCACCTGGGCGCCCGACGAGCAGGAGATCTACGACAGCACCGCCGCGGTGATCGTCGAGCACGGCTACGTCGGGTCGCTCGACGCGATGTCCTGAGTCACTCGACGCCGGGCGGGTAGTCCGCGGCCAGCAGGTAGCGGTCACCCGACAGGAACAGCGCGAACACCCGCTCGTAGGGCTCCGGCGGTGACGGCGCCCCGGTCGTCGGGGGTGTCCCCCCGTAGGTCGTGTAGGTCGCCGTGCCGTGCACCTCGACCCCGAACTGGGGCCCGGCCTGCGCGTTCTTGGGGTCGTAGACGGGCACGATGACCATGCGGTCGATCGTGTAGTTGGGCACCGTGATCTGGCCTCCCGCCTGCACGCTGGCGATCTCGCCTTGGAGGTCCTGCAGGCGGCTGAACACCGTGCCCTCGGTCGCCGCGGCGTCGTCCAGCTCGAGGCGGGCCCGGCGCTCCGAGGCCAGGTCGGCCAGCACGTCGGCCGCCATCAGCCGAGCGGTGCGGTCGCTCAGTCTCGGGCTCAGCTCGCGCATCGCGTCGCTGATGCTCACCGGCGGCAAGTCCGAGTCGTCGACGGCCAGGTCGCGCGGGGAGCCGACCGTGCCGTCGGGGCGCAGGTGGACGGTGGGCTCGCGCGCCGGCGTGCCCGCGAACACCAGGGCCAGCACGCAGATCCCCGCGGCGGCGACCCCCCCGCCGACGGTGCCGAGCCCGAGGCGGGGCCGGGCCGGCGGTGTGCCGTCCGGCGCGGTCCGGCCGCGTACCGGTCGGGCCAGCCAGCGCCGGAGGTGGTCGTCATCGCTGCCGGCGGCGGGCACGACCCGGGCCAGGGGGTAGCGGGCGACGCACATGATCGCCAGGCTGCCCAGCACCGCCACCTTGGAGGCGAACTCGGTGGTCTGCGGCGCCACCAGCAAGGCTGCGAGGAACCCGACGCAGACGCCGAAGACCACCCGGGCGACCCGCCCGGTGGGGGTGGTCTTGGGGTCGGTGATCATGAAGAAGAGGAAGATGAGGACCTCGGGGGAGGTGACCAGTACCCACCAGAACGATGCACCGCAGATCGGGCCGAGATGCCAGGTGGCGGTCATGCAGTGGCCGCTCGAGGCCACGATGCCGAGCGAGAGCGCGAAGGTGACCCAGAAGCCGGCGGCCATCCCCAGCAGGTCGAGGCGGGAGGTGATGGCGAACCCACCTACGAGGATCACGGCGGTGGCGGCCGCGATGCCCGGGGACATCGGCCCCCACCAGAAGTCGAGTGGCTCGATGCGATTGCTCCCCAGGAGCAGGAACGCGACGACCAGCCCGATGTTGCTGGGGTTGAACACGTGGTGGCCGCGGTAGCGGATCAGGTATTTGGACAGCAACGACGCGGCTGAGATGCCCGCGTAGTAGTACCAACCGTGCAGGCTCCACCAGTCCCCGTGCTCGGTGCCCGGCACCCGCAGGATCAGGGCCACCCCGTTGGCAGTGAGGAGCGCGCTGCCCGGCCACACGATGGCTCGCTGGCGGTGGAACACGATCGCCAGCTCGAGGGCGGCGGCGGTTCCCAGGGAGACGAGGATCTGGGCGATCGACAGCTCGAAGCCCAGCACGGTCTGGCCCAGGATCTGGACGGTGATGATCACCGAGGCCAGGTGCATCCTCGGGTCGCGCAACGTCGGGAGGACCACCGGGTACTCGTGGCCGCCGACTCTGAGCGCGTGCGCCGTCACAACCGTTCCATGGTAGGAGCCACCCCGCAGCAGCGGAGGTCAGACCGGCCCGTCACCACTGCCGGCGAGGTCCGACGCCAGCCGGGAGAAGATGAGGCCGTTGCGTTCACCGGTCTCGACGTTGATGTCGATCTCACCCGCCCGGTGGTACCCGCAGCGGGTGGCGACCGCGATCGACGCCGCGTTCTCCGGTCGGATCTCGAGCAGGATCACGCCGAGGCCGACCGAGGCGAACGCCCAGTCGGTGAGCAGGCGCAGTGCCCGACCGGCGATCCCACGTCCCCGCGCCCAAGGGGCCACCCAGTAGCCTGAGTTGCCCACCGCGCCGTTGATGGCCACGTTGATGGCGCCGAGCAGCATCTCGGGATCGGTCGCGTCGATGATGGCGAACGCCGCCTTGGTGCCCTCGGCCCACTGGCGCTCGGTGCGCCGCACGTAGGCCTCGGCGTCGGCGCGCTGGTAGGGCCGGGGGACCGGGATGAAACGCTGGATCTCGGGATCCTGGCACGACGCGGTGATCTGCTCGACGTCGGCGTCGGTGAAGGGCCGCAGCGTGACGGTGCCGTCGCTGAGGGGAGGATCAGGAGGGTGGAGCGCACCGCCGGTCATGCCCGCATCCTCGCTCAACGGCGTTCGATTCGCCTGGTCTCCCCTCCTTGCCGCCAGGACTCGATCACCAGGTGATCGCCGCCGGGCTTGATGAGTGCCAGCTCGGTGACGTCGACCCGGAAGAGGTGGAACGGTCCGTCCGGGGCGTAACCGTTCGCCTCCGCGAACCAACGGAGGAACTCGTGTTTCGTCGCCTCATCCGTCACCTCCACTGCCCGGCCGGTCACCTTGGCGTCGCCCTCGGTCAGCTCCTTGTCCGTCGTGGCACTGTGGAGCGAGAGGCGATCGTCGCGTTGCAGGTCGAGGGCCTTGCGCGATCCGGGCATCATGCCCAGCCAGAGCTGGCCTCTGGTGAAGAGGGGTTCGACACCACTGAGGCGGGGGAAGCCGTCGGAACGGACAGTGGCCAGCAAACCGAGGCCGTGAGCCTCGAAACGGCCTTGCACCGCTGACGCGAGCTCGGGGCTGAAGCGGCAGACATCTTCCCAGGCAGCCATGGTGACCAGCCTGGCCCACCGAGCGGCGGGCGGGCGAGTGGGTACCGGGATGCGGTAGAACTCGGAGTCGTGTTCGACGACCTTCTCGCCGCCAACGAGGTGTTCCAACGTTCGTTCGTGGATTCCGGGCAGCCCGGCCGAGCAGCGCGTGGCCTCGCCGTGCTCACCTGCATCGATTCCCGCATCGATCCGCTGGCCATGCTCGGGTTGAAGCCCGGCGATGCGAAGATCATCCGCAACGCGGGTGCCCGGGTCACCGATGACGCGCTCCGCTCGCTGGTGCTGGCCACCAACCTCTTGGGGGTCGAGCGGGTCTGCATCGTGCATCACACGGACTGCGCCATGCGGCGCGATGACGAGAGCGAGTTGCGGCGTACCCTCGCCGAGCGCTCTGGTGCCGACGCGTCGACCATCGAGCTGCTGACCTTCCCGGATCACCGCGAGGCGTTCGAGAGAGATCTCCGTCGGTTGCGGGCCTGCGAGCTGCTCCCGCCCGGTCTGGTGGTCGGGGGATTCCTGTTCGACGTGCACACGGGCGCGCTGGGACCGATCGACCGCTGACCGCTCCCATCGCGGGGACGCCAGGTACGCTCGGCGCCCGTGAGCTCCACCGGCGACCCGGACGCCCTGGCGCGGGAGGTCGAGCGGCTGCGCCGGCGGAACGCCGAGCTCGAGGCGGCCTTGGCCGCTCGACCACGCGCTGATCGCCGTCGCAGCGGCCGGGTTCTCGCCGCGATGGCGCTGCTGGTCCTGGGGAGTCTGCTCGCCCCGATCTCGGTACTCGCGGTGTGGACTCGGAACCAGATCGCCGACACCGACCGCTACGTCCGGACCGTGGCTCCCCTCGCCTCGGATCCGGTCATCCAGGCCGTGGTGGCCGATCGGCTCACCCAAGCCCTGTTCGCGCAGGTCGACGTCCCCCGGCTGGTGGCGGAAGCGCTCCCCGAGCGAGCGCAGTTCCTCGCTGGCCCGCTCACGTCGGCGATCGAGCAGACCGTGCGGCAGGCGGTCGAAGGGGTGCTGGCGAGCGAGCAGTTCGAGCAGGTGTGGGTGCAGGCCAACCGCTTCGCGCACGACCAGCTCGTCGCGGTCCTGACGGGCCGGGAGAGCACCGCGCTCCAGGCCCGGGACGGCGCGGTCTCCGTGGACCTGTCGGGGATCCTCAACGAGGTGAACCGGCGGTTGCAGGGCGCAGGGATCGATCTGTTCGCCAGCGTGCGGCTGCCCGACGACGCACTCACCATCGAGGTCTTCCGCTCCGATGACATCACCCGCGCCCAGCTCGCGTTCGACACCTTCGACAAGGTCGCGAACGTGTTGCCCTGGCTGACCGTGTTGGTGCTCGCGGCCGGTGTGGTGGCCATGCCGGATCGGCGTCGAGGGCTGCTGTGGGCCGGTGGGGGCATTACCGCCGCCATGCTCGTGTTCCTGCTGTTGATCACCATCGGTCGAACGGTGTACCTGGCGGCGATGCCGTCGAGCGTCCTGCCACAGGATGCGGCGGCCACGTTCTTCGACACCATCATCCGCTTCCTCCGCCAGAGCGCTCGGGCGGTTCTCGCCGTTTCGGTGATCGTGTTCGTCGGGGCTGCGATTCTCGGGCCCTCCGATGCGGCGCAGCGGCTGCGCCGAACGGTGTCGGGCGCGCTGGGCCGCGTCGGGGACGAAGCCGGTGAGCGTGGGATGGACTTCGGGCCGGTGGGCGCGTTCGTGGCCCGCAACCTCGCCGCGCTGCGGGTCGCGACCGGGGTCATCGGGGTCGTCGTGCTCATCGCCTGGTACCAGCCGACCGCCACCGTGGTGTTCGGCATCCTGCTCGTGGTGCTCGTCGTGCTGGGGATCCTCGAGGTCCTCGGCCGCCGAGGTGGCCGACACGCCGTGGACGGCACGGCGGTCTGAGTCGCATCGCTCGAGAGCGCTCCTGGCTGGGTACCGGGCGCTCCTCAGCCGTCGGTGGGTTGCATGAGGATCCGTTCGGGCTTGATGACGACCTTGAGCCGCCGCTCACCGGGCTTGCGCATCGGGTAGGTGTCGACCCCGAGGTACTTGTGGGCCAGGCGATCGATGTGCGCGTCGGCGTCCCGGTCGGTGATCTCGGTGACCACCCCTTGCACGGCGAGCACCCGATAGGGGTCGTGCGGGTCGACGACGGAGACCGCCACCTTCGGTCGGTGGCGCAGGTTCTGCACCTTGGCGCGACCGTCGGCAGTGTTGATGACCAGGTCGTCGCCCTCGACGTCGATCCACACCGGCGTCACGTGCGGGCTCCCGTCGGAGCCGATCGTGGCCAGGTTGGCGATCACCGGTTCGTCCAGCAGAGCCTTGGCGGCGTCGGTGAGGGTTGCTGCGCTCACGGCTTCACGCTCCCTTCTTCGCGACGGTGAAAACGCTAATGATTCGCCCGCGAGGTGCAACCGGCGAGGCGATTCGGCCGGTCGAAGCATGAGTCCCGCTCGACCTGGGACCCGTGCCACTGCTGCGGGCACTCAGGACCGGGAGAGCCGGTAGAGCGTGAAGGCAACGCCGAAGACGACGAGGAACCATCCGAACGCTCGGCGGATCGTGGGGCCTTCCAAGCGCTGTGCGAGGCGCGCCCCGATCGCGGCCCCGGGCAGCAACCCCGCGGCGAAGGTCCCGGCAACGGTCCAGTCGATGTGGCCGAGCGCCATGTGGGTTGCCAGGGTCGGTATCGACATCACGGCGATGACCAGCAGGCTCGTTCCCACCGCCTGGCGCATCCGCAAACCGAACAGGAACAGGTAGACCGGCACCAGCAGGAAGCCCCCGCCGTTGGCGAGCAGCCCGGTGAACAGACCGATGCCGGCCATGGTCGCGACGAGCAGGGGGCGGTTCTGTCGCCGGGCGGTGCCCGCGGTGCGGGTGCCCTCGCTGATGGGGAACAGCACCCGTACTCCGATGACGATCAACACGACGCCCGACATGACGAGCAGCACGGGACCACCGATCACCTGGGAGAGGAGCCCTCCCACGATGGCGGCCGGTACGCCGCCCACCAGCGACCACGCGGCTGCTCGGGGCCGGCTCTCACCGGACCGGGCGTACGGCGTGGCGGCCACCAGCGCGGAGGGGATGGTGGCCGGGAGCGGGGATGCGACCGCGATCAGCCCAGGAACCCCGAGGATCGCGAGCAGGGGTGTGGCGACGGAGGAGCCACCAACGCCGAACACCCCCATCAGGAGGCCGACCACGATGCCAGCGATAACGAACGACGGCCACGGCGCCACGCGACCGATCATCTCACCGCGCGGGGGAAGCGCCGGTCAGGCTCTGTCGTCACGCTCGACGGGGACGCACCACTCGAGGGTCGTGCCGCCAGTGGGTGCTGCGGCGAGGGAGAACGTGCCCCCCAGCTCCTCGGCTCGGGCGCGCAGGTTCGGCACCCCGTGCCCGCCGGCGACATCCTCCCCCGGCCCGATGCCGTTGTCGGTGACCCGCAGCCTCACGTCGCGGTCGACCTCGATGGATACCCGCACGGCGCTGGCCTGCGCGTGTTTGGCGACGTTGGCCAGTGCCTCCCGCAGCGTCGGCAGGAGGTGCTCGGCAACCCTCGCCGGGATGCTCTCGATCGCCCCGCTGAACTGCACCCGTGGGGTGAAGCCCAACGCCTCCCGCGCCCCGTTGGTGATGCGAACGATGTCGCCTCGGAGCCCCGAGCCCCCGTCGGGTGGGGCCTGGAGCCCGAAGATGGCGGTGCGGATCTCTCGAATGGTCTCGTCGAGATCGTCGACGGCCTGCTCCAGGCGCTCCCGGGCGGCCGGGTCGGCGACCCTGCTGATCGTGCTCTGCAAGCTCATTCCCGCGGCGAACAGGCGCTGGATCACCGTGTCGTGGAGGTCTCGGGCGATGCGCTCCCGGTCCTCCGTGACGGCGAGGTCCTGCTGGGCGAGGAGGAGAGCGTCCTCGGTGAGGTTGCGCTCGATCGTGCGTGCCAACCAGTTGGCGAGCAAGCGGACGAAGTCTCGGTCGGCCACCGACCACGGCTCGTCACGAGGCACGGCCCCGTAGAAGGCGATGACCCCGAACGGGTTGCCTTCCACCTCGATCGGGGCCCCGATGAAACAGCCCGATCCGTCGCGCACTGTCACGTCGTTGGCGGCGACCGTCTGCAGGGACATGGCCACCAGCTCGGCCGGGAGGTCGGCAGGCTCGAGATCATCGGCGTGCCAGGACTGCAGGACCCGGGGCGTGCCTGCTTCGATGCGGGCGAGGAACCCGCCGTCGAGGCCGAGCAGCACGGCCGCGGCGTGGACCGTCTCGCGGAACTGCTCGTCGGAACCGATGCGCAGCTCGGACGCCACCCGGTAGAGGGTGCGCATGCGTTCCTCGCTCTGGCGGATGGCGCGGTCGGCTTCCATCCGGTCGGAGATGTCGCGCACGATCGCCACGACCGCCCGGGAGGTCTCGCTCCGGACCGGCGGGTACTGGACGAGCACCTCTACCGGCACGTCGGTGCCGTCGGATCGGCGGTGCACGGTGGTGAGCGTGCGGGCCGAGACCTCGCCCGACAGCAGCGGGGCCAGGACCTCACGGAAGGCTCGCTCGTCGAGCTCCGGGTTGAGGTGCACCGGCGTCATCTCGAGCAGTTCGGCTTCCGTGTAGCCCGTCTGCTCGATCGCACCGAGGTTCACGTAGGAGTGACGAAGGGTCACCGGGTCGAAGATGAAGACCCCGTCGTGCGTCGCATCAAGGGTGGTGCGGATCCGGCGGTTCTCCTCCTCGGCCGCGATCCGGTCGCTGATGTCGCGGATCACGGCGATCACCCGCAGCTCACCGTCGTGTGAGAGCGGGCTCAGGCTGATCTCCACCGGAAACACGGTGCCGTCCCGGCGGCGCCCCTGCAGGTCCAGCCCGGACCCCATCGCCCGTGTGCGGGGCTCGGCCCGGTAGCGGGTGCGGTGCGCGCGGTGCACGTTGCGCGAGCCTTCGGGGAGCAGGATCTCGACCGGTTGGCCGAGCAGCTCCCCGGGCCCGTAGCCGAACATCTCCTCCGTGCGGTGGTTCGCCAGCACGATGGAGCCTGCATCGTCGGTGATGAGGATCCCGTCCGGCGCGACCTCCACGACCGCCCAGGCGAAGTCGCTGCCGAGTTGCTCGAGCATCGCCGGGGACGACCGTCGGGGTTGCCGTTCGTGGATCGTCGCCCTCGTTGCGGGGCCAGGAGATGCTGGTTGCTGGTCTGCCACTGCTTCCTGCCTCGGAGGGCACCGCCTCGGCGTGACGAAGCCTAACGGCCACCTGGCTCGGCCAGGACCGGGGAACGGGAATTTCTCCGGTGGAGCTTGAATCGGGCTCGGCGAGAGCCGACTAGGTTCCTGTGGGCGACGAGGGCGACGAAGAAGGCACCGCCGACCAGGACCGGCTGGACCTCGACCCGGTGGAGATCGAGCGGGCTGTGCTGAACGACTCCGAGGAAGGACGGCAGATCGCCGCCGGGTTCGTCGCGGTATTCGGTGACTTCATCAGCACCCAGGTCCGCCCGGTGTTGCGTGAGGTCGCGGCGGGAGGCGGCGAGCCGCAGCTCCTGGTGAACGGACTTGCCGAGCTCATGCGCCACATCGCCGACACCATCGAGTTCCCGATAGGCATGCGCCGCTGACGCGAGAGGAGCGCTCATGGAGCGTTGGACCTTTCTGATCCTGGCCGACGAGCAGGGCGACCCGGAACAGATCCGCATCTTCTTGCGCCGCGGGGACGATCCCGATGCCTGGCCGTGCCTGCAGGTGGCCCTGGACGGGACGGAGGTGGCCGTCGACACCGTGCAGAAGGACTACGAGGCGCCCGAGTGGAAAGCGCTCGAGCTGTTCACCGCCGGAGGCGGGAGCCCGCAGCGCTGGGAAGAGCTCAAGGACAAGCTGCGGGCCCAGGCCGTTTGAACGGGCCAGCCGTGTGCATGGCCGAGCCGGCCCGGCCGCGCTAGAAAGGAGTCCGATCAGTCGGGCGGAAGCGTGTCGCGAGAGCGATGCTTCCCGATCTCGGATCGGGTGACAGATGGTCGCAGTCGCGTTGGTGGCGGTGCTGGCGGTGGCAGGTGTCATCACGTTCGTCGCGCTGCGGTCACGATCAGCTCCCGGCGATGATCGGGATGATCTCGTCGACGTATCCAGTCGGCTTCAGGGAACCGGCGCAACCCCGGCCGCCCCGAGCCGGCAGCGCGACCGAGCACCCATCGCGGAGGCGAGCCGGTGGGGCGAGGAGCCTGACGACGGTGCTGGCGAGGACGACGGCGCGCCGGTGGTGGATCGTTTCCGTGCACCTGGCCAGCGCTCCCTTCGCAGTGGGCCGACCTACCAACCGACCGTGCCCCGCAAGCCGGCACATCTGGTCGAGCTGTCGGCGCCCGGTGCGCCGGCCGCGCCGGCTGCGGTCGAACCGCCCGCGGTGCCGGCACCAGCGGACGTACCAGAGCCGGTCGCAGAGCCGGTTGCGGAACTGGTCGTCGAGCCGGCGGTCGAGCCGGCGGTCGAGCCGGCCGCCGCGATGACGCCAACGAGTCCAGAACTCGCGGAACCCGGCCGGATCGCACCCGCCCCGACCGAGGCCCCCCGGGGCGGCGGGAGCGAGGGGGCCGGGGAGCCGATCATCGTGCTCGACGAGGGCGAACCGATCGTCCTGCTCGAGGATGCCGGTTCCGAGCCGCCCGGTCCTGCCCGGGCGTTGGTCGACGATGACGATGACGTCGATGCTGACCTCGATGACGATGTCGACGAGGTCCTGCAGGCGCTCATCCAGCGACTCGGTGTCAGCGAGCAGGACGCCGCCGAAGTGGCCGCCGAGGTCGTGGAGCGGGACGACATCGACGAGGGCGAGGTGGTCCACGCGCTCAGCGACCTGGTCGAGCGCTCGGACCGCCGGCGGGGTCCGGAGCCCGCCGAGGAGCTCATCCTCTTCTCGGACCAGGTTCCGCAGCGACCCGGGCAGCTCACCCACTTCGCGGACTTGCCCGACCTCGAGCGCCGGCGGGTGATCGTGCGGGTCCTGTGTCTGCTCGTCGCCCGTTCCGAGGAGCAGCGAGCTGGTGATCCGGTTCCCGCGGATTCCGGCGACGACCCCGGGCGCCAGCCAGCTCGCAGCTGGCCGCTGCCCGTGAACGACGACCTCGACGACCTGCCCGCCCGCCGCCGGCTGGCCCGGGCGCGACGCTGAGCTGGCGCACAGCCGCGGGAGACCACCCTCGACCGGTGAACGGCCGGGCAGTCAGGGGTTGGCGGGCTCCAGCTCGCCGTAGGCGACCAGCTCGCAGAGCACCCGTACGAGCAGGCGCATGCGCTCCTCCGGGCCCAGCTTCGAGAAGGGGTCGACGCCGCGGTCGATGCGGATCGTGGTGAGGTCGATCACCTGATCGGCTCCCTCGAGGTGTGCGGCGTTCGCCCGCTCGGATGCCATGCCCGCGGCTCCTGCGAACGCCTCGACGGTCAACGGCGGCGGGGCAGCGGGGTCAGCGCGTCGGCGCCCGCGGGTTCGACGCGGGAAGCTGGGGCGGGCGCCGCCTCGACCACTCGGGCCAGATCGGCCGGCGACACGCTGGCTCGAAGATCGTCGGCCGTCGCGAACTCGGTGTCGCGCAGCAGGCGCTGCACCTCTTCGAGGGTCACCAGATCGACGTGCGTGGGGTGGTCGTTCACGATCTCCTGCTTTCGTCCTCCGCCCGAACGAATACGTGCCACCAGGTTAGATGTCGCTCGCGGCAGGTTGGTGGATCCGCGCCGACCGGTCAACGGCGCCGCGGGAGGGCGACCGGGTCGGAGGCGGCGCGCAGGGCAGCCACTCGCTGCCGTTCGTCGTCCTCGGCTTTGATCGTGGCCGCGATCCGCACGACGGCATCCAGCATGCTGTCGTGATCGCGGAGGCGGCTCAGCTCAGCCAGGCCGGCGAGCTCACTGGTGGGGGCCAACCGGACGTCGCCGAACTCGACCGGCTCGGCCAACTGGAGCACGTGCTGCATCGTCGTTCTGTCCTTGCTCTCCGCCCTGGCCCACGGACCTGGTGGCGTGAGCCTAGAGCCGTGGCCGCCGAGGGGCGCGGATGCTCAGCCCGACTGGGGGAGGCCGGTCACGCCGAGGCCAGGACCTCGCTGGCGGAGTCCGGCGCGCTCGCGAACTGCATGACCTGCAGCGACTCGAAGCGTTCCCGCACCTTCGGGGTCAGGAGACCGAGCTTGTTCACGTTTGGCACGATCTTCGAGAACAGCATCTGGCGGAAGATGACCATCAGGGGGTTGGTGGCGGCGAAGCGCTTGCCCTCCTCGACGTCGATGCCGACTTTCTCCCACACCTGTTCGAGCAGGAAACGCTGGTACATGAGGTCGGTCGCCTCCAGCAGGAACTCCTCCCGATCCGCGAGCTCGGCTGCGCTGAGCTGGGGGAGGAAATCCTGGAGCGAGAGCACACCGAAGGCCACGTGCCGGGCCTCGTCCCGCATGACGTAGTCGGTGATCTGCTTGATCACCGGGTCGCGGAACAGCACGTTGCCGAGACCGAAGGCGGCCAGCGCCAACCCCTCGACCATGATCTGCATGCCGAGGTAGGTGATGTCCCACCGCCGCTCGGTCATGATGTCGATCAGCAGCGACTCGAGCGGCCGGCTGATCTCGTAGTGCTGGCCGAGCTTCTCGTTGAGGTACTTGGCGTACGCCTCGACGTGCCGGGCCTCGTCGGCCACCTGGTTGGCGGCGTAGTACTTGGCGTCGATGTCCGGCACCGTCTCCACCAGGCGGGCGGTGGCGACCAGCGCACCCTGCTCACCGTGCATGAACTGGCTCACCATCCAGCTCTGGAACTCCCAGGCGATCGCCGTGCGCTCCTCCTGGTTCAGGCCGTAGAAAGGCGAGTCGGGCTGGTCGAAGCCCATGAACCCGTCGATCATCGCCCGATCCTCGTCGGTCAGGTCCGGGTCCGGGTCACCGAAGTTGACCTCCGGTGTCCAGTCGATGTCGGTGGTGGCGTTCCACTGGGAGACCTTGCCCTTCTCGTAGAGCCTGGTGAGTGCGGGCCGGTCCTGCACGTAGTTCCAGGTGAAACGGGTGGTCACGTCCGCGCCGACGTCGAGCAGGGTACGGGTCATGGGTTCACTCCTCGGGGGATGGGGTACGGGGGGTGACGGTCGGTCGCTGGTCGGGCAGGCCTATGCCCTCGAAGCCGGACCACAGCAGGGTGGTGAGCCGGTCGACGAGCCGGTCGCGGGACAGGGCGCGGCTCTCCACCCACCAGTCGCCCGCGAGGTGCACCATGCCGACGACCCCGTAGGCCCACGGCTTGCCGTCGGCGGGGTCGAGGCCGGTGTCGGCCAGGACACGCTCAAAGACGATGGCGATCTCTTCCGCGATCAGGGCGGTGAGCAGGTCGCGCTTGCCCGGGTCGGCGTGGGCCGACAGGAAGCGGTACAGGTTCGTGTCCCGCTCGATGAGCCCCAGGTAGGCGTCGATGGTGCGTTCGAGGAGTCGCCGGGGTGGCTCGGTGCTGACCAGCGACGGTGCGAGCTCGGCGATGAGGTCGCTCACGAATCCCTCGGCGACGGCCATGATCAGCCCTTGGCGGTCGCCGAAGTGGCGGTAGAGGATCGGCTTGGTGATGCCGCACTCGGCGGCGATCTGCTCCATCGACGCGTACGGGCCCTCGCGGCGCACCAGCGCCACCGCGGCGTCGAGCAGCTGCTGGCGGCGGCGCTCGCGCTCCGCCGCCACGCTCGCAGCTCGGTCGCGGCCGGCCCGGTTCGGGCGGCGAGGCGGATCACCGTTACCGTCAGTCACTGTTACCAACCGTAACGACCGATGTAGGGTCTGCGCAAACGGGCGGGGGTGACCGGGAGCGCCTACCGCCTATGGGGTGGTCCAGCTCGCCAGCGGCGGGCGACCCCGCGGCCCTGTGAAGGGCAGCGGTTGCCACGAGCCGCTCTCGGCCGCCGCGGCGTACGCCCCGAACAACGCCTCGAGCACCCTTCTCCCGAAGACGGGGCTCCACAGGTCCTGGGCCCGCCCCGCGGCCGCCGCGGCCGCCACCCGGAGTTGCTGGAGATAGCCGAACTGCTCGAGCTGGGGCACGTCGCCGGGGGCCGGCGGGGTGATGACCGGCACCGGCTCACCGTCGTGCTCCAGCGACGTCGTCGGCGCCAGCTCGGCGCGGACCACCCCGGTGGCGCTCGACACCTGCAGGTCCCACACCGCGGCAGGCTCGGGCTCCCGCCGGCTGGCGACCACCGTGGCCACCGCCCCGCCCGGGAAGCGCAGCGTGACCTCGGACCGGTCGTCGGTCTGCCCCGGCCCGGTTCGCTCGAGCCGGGCCTGCACCGCCACCGGCCCGGCGGGCTCGGCCAGCGCCAGGGCGACCGCCAGCGCGCGGGTGCCCACCTCGGCCAGGACCCCTGCCTCGACACCTGGCTCGGCCCCGACTCGGCGATCCGCCGGGCTGTGCAGCGCCCGCACCTCGATGCGCTCGATCGGGCCGATCATCCGCACCCGATCGAGCGCGGCCCGCACCACCGGGGCGTGCAGCAGGCTCTCGCCGTAGAGCACCGGTGCGGTCGCTCGGGCCGCGGCGTCGACGATGGCGTCCGCGTCGGCGAGCGTCGCCGCCAGCGGCGGCTCGACCAGCACTGCGGCGCCGGCGCGCACCGAGCGGAGGACCTCGTTGGCTCGTAGGGCCGGCGGCGCGGTCACGATCACCAGGTCCGCGCCCGCCGGCAGGTCCTCGTAGGTGCACGGTCGGGCCCCGAGCTGGCGGGCCCGCTCGGCGGCCTCCTCGGCGGTGCCGGCCGCGACGTGGCTGACCCGCAAACCGAGTGCCTGCGCGGCGAGCCCGTGTACCGCGGTGAGCGGGCCTGCGCCGGCGAACGCGACCGTGGTCACGGCCTCAGCGGCCGGCGAGGCGAGCGACGACCGGGGCCATGGTGTCCATGGCGTCGCCCTGGACCACCACGTAGGACAGGCCCCAGCGCTCCCGCCGGGCTTCGAGCAGGTCGCACATCTCCTCGACCGTCCCGATCAGTGCGTGCGGGACCTCCCGGACCTCCTCCGCCGGGATGCCGAAGACCCCAGCCATCAGCTCCGCCGTTCCTGCGGCGTCGGTGGTTTCGACCACCGCGAAGAGCAGGCAGCTCAGCTCGATCTCCGGGAACCGTGCCCCGGCCGCCTCCCTCACCCACGCCAGCTTGCGGTCGGTGGCCGCCGCTGTGGCATCGGCGGCCGTCTCGGCGTCGATCCGCCCGCTGCGCAGGGACGGGTTGATGCCGACGATCTGGGCTTCGCGGGCCGCGATGCCGAGGACCCGACGGCCCCCGCCACCGACCAGTAGCGGCGGATGCGGTCGCTGCAGCGGCTTGGGTCGGCCGTCCAGGCCGGTGATCGTGTAGTGCTCACCGGCGAAGTCGAGCGCGCCATCGGCGAAGAGCCCCTTGAGCACCGCGATGCTCTCTTCCATCCGGCTCACCCGCAGCGCCGGGGGGTCCTGGGGGATGCCGGACTGCTCATAGTCGGTGGTCATCCACCCGGCACCGAGGCCGAGCTCGACCCGGCCACCGGAGAGCACGTCGACGGTGGCGATCTCCTTGGCCAGTACCACCGGATGCTTGAAGTCGTTGTCGAACACCAGGGCGCCCACCCGCAGCTCGGTGGTGGCGTCGGCGGCGGCTTGCATGGCCGGGAGGGGCGCGAGTTGGTCACCGAAATGGTCGGGTAGGAAGAGCGTGGAATAGCCGAGGTCCTCCGCTTTGCGGGCGAGCGCCGCCCACTCGGCGCCCGAAGGAGCGGTCGAGAGTTGGATCCCGAAGCGGAACGGTCGGTCGTGCGCCATCGCGGCACGCTAACCGATCAGGTAGCTGAGTATCGTCGTGAGCGCGTGCGGAAATTCGTGCTCCTCGTCGTGACGATCTGCGCCACCGGCGTGGTGCTCGCGGGCGCGGTGGTCGCGCTCGTGCCCTCCGTGGGCGAGCTGACCAGCTCCGTGCAGGCACAAGCCGAGGAGATCGATCTGGCGGCGCTCGACGACTTCGCGGTGCGCTCCCAGGTGTACGCCTCGGACGGCAGCTTGTTGGCGACCTTCCACGGTCCTGAGAACCGTGAGCCCGTCCCGCTGTCGCGTGTGCCCCGGCCGGTGATCGACGCCATCCTGGCGGTCGAGGACGCGAACTTCTACCGGCACAACGGGGTGGACTTCCGGGCCATCGGGCGGGCGCTGTCGGAGAACGTCGCCGCGGGCGGCGTG
This sequence comes from Rhabdothermincola sp., assembly GCF_036846205.1. NCBI lineage: Bacteria > Bacillati > Actinomycetota > Acidimicrobiia > Acidimicrobiales > Iamiaceae > Rhabdothermincola > Rhabdothermincola sp. Next base: position 23,738 of record NZ_DAIUCK010000021.1, read on the forward strand.
GAGCAGGGCGGCTCCACCATCACCCAGCAGTTGGTGAAGAACGCGCTGTTGCGTGACTCCTCCCGGGACCTCGATCGCAAGACCAAGGAGATCCCTCTGGCACTGCGTCTCGAACAGCAGCTCAGCAAGGACGAGATTCTCGAGAAGTATCTCAACGCGGTCTACTTCGGATCGGGCGCATACGGGGTGCAGGCCGCGGCCGAAACCTACTGGGGGGTCGACGTGGAGCAGCTCGGGTACGCCGAGGGTGCGCTGCTGGCGGCGTTGATCTCCAACCCCGTGCAGTACGACCCGATCCGCCATCCGGAGCGGGCCTATGAGCAGCGCCGGGCCGCGCTCGAGCGGTTGGTGAGCCTCGGCACGATCAGCCAGGAGGACGCCACCCGCTACGGAAGCGCGCCCCTGCCGGTCGACCTCTGCAGCACCGGCACTCCCCGGCCCGCCGGCTGCCGCGACGAGATCGAGCTGCCCCCACCCGATGACTACTTCGTCGAGAACGTCAAGCAGCAGCTCCTCGACGACCCACGGTTGGGGTCCACCCGCGACGAGCGCATCGAGCGGGTGTTCGGGGGAGGGCTGCGGATCTACACCACCCTCGACCCGAGGATGCAGTTCGCCGCCGAGTTGGCCCACGCGCAGGGCGTCCCCAGGAACGACAAGGGCGTCACCGCGGCGATGGTCACGGTCGAGAACTCGACGGGCGCGGTCCGAGCACTCGTGGGCGGCCCGGGATACGACCACTACAAGTACGACATCGCCACCCACCCGCCCGGCCAGCCGACCGGTTCCGCGTTCAAGGTCTTCACGCTGCTCACCGCGCTCGAGCAGGGCAACCAGCCCAACGACACCATCGGCGGAGGTGGTGCGTTCAAATGCCCCGGGTGCTCCAAGAACCCCTACGTGGTCTCCGGCGCCGGAGGCACGCTCACCTCGGTGACGGCCAGGTCCTCCAACGGCGCGTTCGTGCGGCTGGCACAGGTGTTGGGCATCCCCAGCGTGGTCGAGACCGCCCGCAAGCTGGGAGTGACCAGCGAGCTGCCACCGGTACCGTCACTCACGCTGGGTCCCCGAGAGATCACCCCACTCGAGATGGCGTCCGCGTTCTCGGCCATTCCCAACAACGGGGTGCGCATGCCGCCCTATTTCATCGAGCGGGTCGAGGATCGCGACGGCACGGTGTTGTTCGAACACGAGCCTGCGGGGGAGCAGGCGGTGAGCGAACGATCGGCCTGCTATGCGCGCGACATCCTGCAGGAGGTCGTGAAGAGCGGGACGGGCACCAGGGCGCGGCTGTCTCGCCAACCGGCGGGCGGCAAGACGGGGACCGCCGAGGAGAACTTCGACGCCTGGTTCGTCGGGTTCACGCCCTACTTCACCACCGCGGTGTGGATGGGCAATCCTGACCAGGACATCTCGATGGCGAACCTGGGTGGGGTGGCGAACTTCGGTGGCACCTACCCGGCGATGCTCTGGCGGGCGTTCAACGAGGCGGTCCACGCTGATCTCCCGGTGGGGACGTTCCCGCCGTGTCCCAAGCCCGACCGAGCGGGGCGACCCGTCGTGGGCCGGGGTGACAACGCGCTCAACGGGGTGCGGATCGGCCCCGACGGCAAGCCGATCTTCGGGACGGTGCCCGGTTCGGGTACCCCGCGATCAACCACGACCACGACCACGCCCGGAAGCTCGTCGACGTCCTCGCCTCCGGCGACCACCAGCCCCGAACCCGGGCCCCCGCCGGGCAACGGGCCAGCACCGAGCACCCCGGGGCCATCTGGAGGGTGATGAACGCATTCGACGACCTGCTGCGCCTACAGGAGCACGACACCAGAGCCGACCAACTCCGCCACCGCCTCGACACCCTCCCGGAGCGAGCGGCGCGTGACGCACATCTCGACCGGGTGGCCGAGCACGACGCGACGACCGCCGAGGTGAACGCCAGACGTGACGAGCTGGCCCGCGCCCAACGCCGGCTGGAGGACGAGGTGGCGAGCATCAGCGCCAAGGCCGATGAGGTCGACACGAAGCTGTATTCGGGCTCGGTCACCTCACCGCGTGAGTTGCAGGCCTTGCAGGACGATCTCGACTCGCTGCGCCGGCGGCAACGCCAACTGGAAGACGAGGTGCTCGAGCTGATGGAGCAGCTCGAGCCGGTGGACCGGGAGCTCGACACCCGCGCCGCCGAGCGGGCCGAGCTGGACCAGCAGGGTGCGACGCTCGAGGCCGCGCTGGCCGAGGCCGAGGCCGCGATCGCCGCCGAGCTGGCGACGGTGCAGGCCGAGCGGGCCGACATCGCCACGGCGGTGCCGGCCGAGCTGCTCGACCACTACGAGGAGCTCCGCCGGCGGTTGCAGGGCATCGCGGTGGCCCGCCTGGTGGGCAGCCAGTGCGGCGGGTGCCACCTCAGCCTGTCCGCGGTGGAGCTCGACCGCATCAAGCACGAACCGCCCGACGCACTGGTGCACTGCGAGGAGTGCGGCCGGCTGCTGGTCCGCTAGGGGGCCGTCCGATGTTCCTCTGGTTCGCCGGCGTGAGCTTCGCGTTCGTGTGGCTGGTGTTCCGCAGCCCCGCGCTCGACTACCGGCTGGTGATGCTCGGCGCGGTCCTGCCGCTGGGGGAGGTGGTGCTCGGCGGCCCGAGGCTGGCCCACACCCTGGTCGCCTCGGTGGCGCTGCTGGCGGTGGTGATGCTCGCCACCCAACGGCGGCGGCTCGTGCGCCGGCGATGGATCAGCCTGCCGATCGGCATGCTGATGCACCTGGTGCTGGACGGGATCTGGACGAACGCCGCGGTGTTCTGGTGGCCGTTCCTCGGTGTGGGCTTCGACGCGGCCGGGCTGCCGGAGCTGGATCGGTCACCGGCGGTCATCGCCCTGCTGGAGCTCGCGGGTCTGGGGGCGCTGGTGTGGTGCTGGCACACGTTCGGCTTCGCCGACCGGGATCGGCGCGAGCTGTTCGTGCGTACCGGTCATCTCAGCCGGGACCTGGTGAGCTAGGTGCTGGTGATCGTGCGCCACGGCCGCACCGCGGCGAACGCCAGCGGGTTGCTGCTCGGCCGGCTGGACGTCCCCCTCGACGAGGAGGGGGAGCGGCAGGCGGCCCGGCTCGCCGCCGCGGTCGGCCCCGTCGACCGGGTGGTGTCGAGCCCACTGACCCGGGCCCGGCAGACCGCGGCCGCGTTCGGGGCTCCCGTCGAGGTCGACGAGCGCTGGATCGAGCTGGACTACGGCGACTACGACGGCACGCCGCTGCAGGACGTGCCGGCGGAGGTGTGGTCCACCTGGCGCCGGGACCCGTCGTTCGCCCCGCCCGGTGGGGAGTCGATCGCCGCGTTGGGGGAGCGGGTGCGCTCGTCGCTGGAGACGCTGGTGGAGCGGGCCCGGTCGGAGACGGTGGTGGTGGTGTCGCACGTGTCGCCGATCAAGGCCGCGGTGGCCTGGGCGCTGGGTGTCGGCGACGAGGTGACCTGGCGGCTGTTCGTGGCTCCGGCTTCGCTGACCCGTATCGCGCTGGGCGATCGGGGGCCGGTGCTGCACACCTTCAACGAGGTGGCGCACCTGTGAAGGCCGCGGCCTGTTGCCCCACCATCCGCTCGATGTCACCCATGGCGATGCTCACGTCCACCACGTGCAGCCCCCACTCCGGGGTCAGGTCCCCGGTGATGTCCTGCGCCCGCCGGCCCGCCCGGTCGCGGTTCACGAACACCTCGAGGTAGCTGAACCCGTCGCGCTGCACGCACTCGGCGTCGAGCAGGTCCGGCAGGGTCACGAACGGGGTGGTGATGGCGCGGGCCGCGCCGGCGCCGGGCAGCACCCAGTCGCCGGTGGCGAAGTAGGGGGTGAGCGACGCCCGGCCACCGGCCGGGGCCGCGGGGTTCACGCAGGCCGCCACCCCGTCGCCGCCGCGCACCCGGCCGAAGAAGCTGTTCGCAGGCGGCGGGGAGGTGGAGCGGAAGGAGGCGTAGGACACCACGCAGCCGATCTGGTCCTGGCTGCGGCACAGCGGGATGTTGGCGAAGTCCCCGCCGACGTCGGCCCCGTCGGGCACCCGCACGGTGGATCCGATCAGGTAGGCGGCCACCAGCAGCGATCGCAGGTCGGGGTTCGGGTCGATCTCCTCCCGGACGAGGCGGTTGAGGTGGCTCGCCCCCTGCGAGTGGCCGATGAGCACCACGCCGCGACCGTCGTTGTCGTTGGCCAGGTAGTGGCGCCACGCGTCGAGCACGTCGGCGTAGGCGACCTGGCTGGCGGCGAGGCGATCGGCAGGGACGCTGCCGAGCAGCGCGGGCAGGGTCATCTGGCGGTACACGGGGGCGAAGACCCGGCACTGGCTGTTCAGCCGGGCGGCCTGGGTGAGCACCGAGCCCTTCTCGGCATCGCTGGGCACCAGGTCGGAGTTGGGGCTCTGGTCGGCGCTGATGGTCGGGTAGACGTAGAAGCAGTCGATCGGGGCGTCGGGGTTGGCGACGTGGCGCTGGACCTCGAGTGTCCCGTCGGCGTGCACGACGGTGGCGTCGAGGTCCTGGTGGCAGACGTCGTCGGGCAGGTCGGGCCGGCACAGCCAGTGAGCCGGATCGGCGTACACCTCACTCGTGTACGGGGGGATCGACGGCGCGGGGCGGGCGGTGGTCGCCGGCGCCTCGGTGCTCGGCGCGGCGGTGGTGGTTTCGCCCGAGCTGCAGGCCGTGACGGCGAGACAGGCCGCGACGACAACCAGCAGCAACGGCCGGGCGGGGTTTGCGCGAGTCCGGGTGGGCATGCGCCATCATCGCACGCGGGGCGTCGTGTGGCCGGTTCGTCAGAACGACGGCCTACGGAACGGCCCTTTCCAGTCCTGCTGAATAACCGGGGTCAGTCTTTCGAAGGATGTACCGGTCAACAGCACGTGATACCGGTGGAAGATGTCGGCGATCGAACACCGTCACTCGCTGGCCGGTTGACGTCTACCTCGCGGTCGACCCGACTCGACGGGCCACGGCAGCGCACCGTTGGGCGCGCTCGACCGCCTTGGCGGCGACGGATGGTGCGATGTCGTCGGGTTTGTACTCGGCCTTTGTCTTGAGCGGCAGGAGCCGGCGCAGGTCTCGCGCGACCTCGGCGCCGTCGGGGCCTGCTTGGCGGAGAAGGGTCAGCCACTGCGTACCGCCCGGAGCTCATCGATGCTGAGGCCCTGGACCACACGGCCATCACGTCGGATGTCGGCCCACAGCTGGGCGCGGCCGTTGAGCTTCGTGGCCGCCTCGTCCACGCTCACCTCGAGCAACTCGACCGGGTTGCCGGTGAGCCGCCTCACGTCGCGACGCCAGGCTTCGAGCGAGGCCGACCACGTGTCATCGTCCTCGTCGATATCGGTGGGTCGTATGACGACGACGTCGATGTCGCTGTCGGCATCGGCTTCGCGCCGGGCGAACGATCCGAAGACGATCACACTGACCGGCGGCCGGGGGAGCGCTTCGGCCAGTCGACCCATCTCGTGGAGCACGGTGTCGGTCGAGCGGGCGAGGGCGAGCAGCGCCCGGGATGCGACGTGCTCGGGCACGAGCCGGAAGAGTGATGCCGGCGGCACCTCCCGTCGCTCGACGACGCCGAGCGCGACCAGGTTGGGCAGCAAACGGGACGCCTGGGCCTGGCTGATCCCGGCGAGCTGTGCGATGGTCCGCAGGTTCAGTTCAGCCGTGGTCTCGGCCAGAACGGCGAGCACCCGCCCCTGGGCGCCTGGCACGATGGCCTCGATGGGTCGGACGAAGTCCACACCGTAAGGCTACCCGACTAACAAGCAAATATGGAACGAATCTTCCGTCTCTGCAGGTGATCCGGCTCGCTCTTCGCGGTGACGCGTGGGGCGTGGTGAGGCCCTGGCCTTGCTGTTCCAGATCACTCAGGCAGTCCTCGTCCCAACCCCCCATCCCGCTCTCCTCATGACGATCACGGCGGCCGCTGCTGCGACTGACGGATAGGTACGAGACCACCGTGACCGCCCTCCGGGATCCCGGTCATCACCGTCTGGGTCGGCTCTTGGTTGGGCCGCGCCCCGGCCCGAGGGCGCGACGGTGAGTCGGCCTGTAGGCGGGGTTCTGTCCAGCGCCTCCCGGCGCCTGGGTGACCATCCATCTCAGCGGCCTACCCGGGGGCTGCCTCGGCCGAAGCCTCGGCGGACGGGCCGCCCATACCCCCTGCGTGGCCTTGCTCCGGGTGGGGTTTACCGAGCCATCCCGGTCACCCGGGATGCTGGTGCGCTCTTACCGCACCGTTTCACCCTTGCCTGTGCCGTCCCGGTCGCCCGGGCCGGCCATCGGCGGTCTGTTCTCTGTGGCACTGTCCTTCGGGTCGCCCCGACTGGCCGCTAGCCAGCACCCTGCCCTGTGGAGCCCCGACCTTCCTCGACGCCGTCACCCGAGGGCGCGACGCCGCGGTCACCCGGCCGACTCACCGTCGCTCCCAGTGTGCCATGCCCTCGCCGCGGCGACGACCGCGTCCCCGACCGCGCCCGAGACCGATACGACCACGGTCGTTCCGACGCCGGGCCCACGAGCGCACCGGCGCCCCTGCAACCGCGCCGACGCTCAGCGAGCGGTGGTGGTCGGCGTGGTGGTGGTCGTGGTCTCCTGCTCGGGCTTCGGGGTGAACGAGCCGGCCCCGACGAAGCCCTTCTCGTCGATGTGCCCCCGCCTCGGCATGAACGGGTACGGCACCTGCGGCTGCTCCTGGAACCCGAACAGCACGGCCATGTGCCGGGCCTCGACCCCGCCGATCCGCATCACTGTCTGGCGCAGCTCCGGGGTGCTCAGCAGCTCGGTGGCGAACACGTAGGTCTGCGCGGCCGTCGTCTCCAGGGTGAGCGCCAGCGCCACCACTGACGCCTCGTCGGTCAGCGCCGTCACCGCCGGGCCCACGACCTGCTCGTCCAGGTAGCTGTTGGGCTGGGCGTACGGGGTGCCGCCACTGTCTTCCGTGGTGGTCGCCAGCGCGCCGGCGTGGTCACGGTGCTGAGCTTGGAACAGGCGGATCGCGTCGGCCACCGAGGTGGTGGTCACCAGGCCCGAGTCGAGAGCTTTCTGGTAGGTCTGGACCGCGAGCTCCTCAATCGACTGGGCGGTGCGGAGCAGGTTCAGGTTGAGCTCCTGGCCCAGGTCGAACAGCTGGGTCGCCTGCTCCGGGGTGGTGCTGGGCGTCGTGCCAGTGACGGGGATCTGCTTGGTCTTGGCCTTGCCGCAGGCCGCCAGCACCGCGGAGAACGCCACGGTCGCTCCGCCGATGCGCAGGAAACCGCGGCGGTCGGGGAGGCCCACCAGTGCGGCTTTGACCCCCGGCGACGTGTCGGCATCGGGGTCGAACACCCGGCTGAGCGCCTCCCGCCAGCGGGGCAGTGCCTCGGTGTGCTCGCGCTCGGCCTCTGCGAGCTGGCGGCGGACCTCGTCTCGGCTGAACTCCATCGTCACTCCTCTCCCGCCGGATCAGCGGGTGTAGTCGAACGCGTCGTTGGCGGTCTGGAACGTCGGCATCCATTCACCGGGGGAAAGCTCCAGCAACTGGCCGAGCACCACCGCATGCTGCCCCTCGATCGGCAGGATGCTCGCCGCTGGTCCCGCGGCCGCCGGGGACTCGAGCAGGCCCAGCGCGTCCTCGTAGGTCGCGGCCGCCCGCTCCTCCACCGAGTACAGCGCCTGCAGCAGCCCCCGGGCATCGGTGGCCCGGGCGAGCTGGGGTTGCACGGCCGCCACCACGCTGGCGTTCGGTGAACTGGTCGAGGCGTCCTTCTCACCGGCCAGCACCGCCAGCGCGTTCGCATGGTCGAGGTGATGCCCGGCAAACGTGCGGCACAACTGCGCCTCGGCAGGAGACAGGAACTTGGTGTTGAGTGCCACCTCGTAGGCGGAGCGAGCCGCCAGCTCCAGCCCCACGGCGAAGGCCACCAGGGACAGGTCGGATGCCGGGAGCTTCGTCGTGCTGCCTCCAGCCGAGCCGGCTCCCTGGGTCTCCGCGGCGTGCGCGGCTCCCGAGAGGACCGCGGCCGGGACCGCGGCCGCACCGAGCGCCACCGCGCCCCCCAGGCCGAGCCGGCGGACGAAGCGGCGCCGCGACTCGTCGACCGCCGCCGGGCGGGTCGCGGCGCGCTGCTCGGCCAGGTCGTCGGCGATCGTCCTCATCGCCTCCCGGTGCTGGTCGTCAACCTGGGCCACCAGACGGCGGATGCTCATCTCGTCTCGTCCCTTCCGTGCGGGGCACCGGCCGACGGCCTCAGCGGACGTCCACGGTGCCCTTCATGTAGTTGTGGATCTTGCAGTAGTAGCGGTAGGTGCCGGGCCGGTCGAAGGTCTGCGTGAAGCTCTGAGCTTTGCCGATTTCGCCTGTGTCGAGCACATTCGGCACCGTGGCCACGAGCCAGTGGCCGGTGTCGTCGTGGTTCTCCCAGCGCACCGACCCACCCCGGGGGATCGCAACCTCCTTCGGGGTGAGGCGGTGATCCTCGATCACCACCGTGGCCTCCCGGGCCTGGGGTACCGAGCCGGTGGAGCCGGGCGAGCGGGTGTCGCACCCGGCCAGCAGCGCCGCCACGGCGACGACCCCGAGCGTCGCCGCGGCCACCCGGGCTGCGCCGGCCGGGAGGCCCGTATCGCCGGGCCGACGACGGGTGGGGAAGCGGCTCATCGATGGGCGTGCCCCTGCGGCCACCGGCGCTCAGAAGTCCATCAGAAGTCCAGTGCCGACAGGTCGGCGTGCCAGCCCTTCGCCCGCTCCACTGCCTCCCGCCAGCGGTCCCGGTCGAGGGTACCGGCCGGTTCGACCACCTCCCGGGGCTGCCAGGTGCCGGCGACGTCGTCCCAGCTTCCCCAGGCGCCCGTGCTCAGCCCGGCGAGCAGCGCGGCGCCGAGCGTCGTCGCCTCCACCACCGGCGACACCTCCACCGGTCGCCCGCAGGCGTCGGCCAGTGCCTGCACGAAGGTGGGGTTGCGGCTCATTCCCCCGTCGATCCGCAACGACGGGATCGGCGTCCCCCCGTCGAGCTCCGCGGCTTCCACCAGGTCGGCCCCCCGCTGGGCCACCCCCTCGAGCACGGCCCGCACCAGCTGTGGGCGGCCCGTGCCCCGGGTGAGGCCGAGCAGCGCTCCCCGGGCCCCGTAGTCCCAGTACGGCGTACCGAGTCCCAACAGGGCGGGGACGTACACCACCCCGTCGGTGTGCGCGCACTGGGCGGCGACGGTATGGGACTCCTCGGCGGTGGCGATCACCCCCAGGTCGTCCCGCAGCCACTCCACGTTGGTGCCCGCCGAGAGCATGATGGCCTCGATGCCCCAGGTGGCCCGGCCGTCGCGCCGCCAGGCCACGATGGGGAAGGTCCCGCCGCCGCCCCGGGTCTCGAAGCCGGGTCGGGTCGGCCCGTAGACCGCGTCGAGCATCGCGCCGGTGCCGAAGGTGATCTTCGCCGGCCCCGGGGCGACGCAACCCTGCCCGACCAGCGAGGCCTGCTGGTCGCCCACCAGCGCCGCGATCGGCGGCTCCCCGGGCAGCGCCGTGGCCTGGCCTACGACCCCCGTGGAATCGACGATCGCCGGCAGGATCTCGGCCGGGATCCGCAGGACCTCGAGCACCCGACGGTCCCAGCCGCTGCCGTCACGATCCACCAGGCCGGTCACCGCGGCGTTGGAGAGGTCGGTCACGTGCAGCGCACCCTGGGAGAGCTGCCAGGCGATCCAGGTGTCGACCGTGCCGAAGCACAGGTCCCGGGAACGATCGGGATCGTGCTGGTCGAGCAGGTGGGCGAGCTTGGTGGCCGACAGGTTGGGAGCCAACCGCAGGCCCTCGGCTTGCAGGACCAGGCAGTCACCGACCGTGCGGAGGTCCTGCCAGCCGATGCCCGGGCCGACCGGCTCCCCACTGGCCCGATCCCACACGATCGTCGACGCCCGCTGGTTGGTGATCCCCACGGCTTCCACCGACTCGCCGGCCAGCACCTCGGTGGCGCACGCCAGCGCCGCCTCGGCCATCGCCACGGGGTCGAACTCCACCAGGCCGGGCGCGGGGGAGGAGGGGAGCACCTCGCGGTAGGCGTCGCGGGTGATGTGGGCGTCGGGGTCGACGATCGCCGCTCGCACCCCGCTGGTGCCCACGTCGATGACCAGGAAGCTCACGGCTCACGCACCTTTCGCATCGATCCGATCGCGCCGCCCACCGCCCCGACGGACGCGTAGAGGATGGTCACCAGGATCAGCGACAGCACATTGGGCACGGACCCACCGAGCAGGGCCCACAGCAGCCGGACCGCGGCATAGAGGGCCGCCCCGGCGGCCGCCGCGTGCAGCACCGGCCAGTCGCGCTGGCGCCGGCCGGCGACCACGCCACCGGCGCCGGCCGCCACCAGGCTGGCCACGGCCACCGCCGCCGACCACATCGAAGCCTCGCCGCGCTCGCCGCTGCTGGCCAGCCGGGCAGCGACCACGACCGGCGCGGCGATCACCATCGCCACCAACAGGCCCGCGCCGATGGCCCGAAGGTCGAGGGTGTCGCCGAGGGTGCTCACCGTCAGTTCGGCCCGATGAGCGGGTCGGGCCCGAACGGGCTGGGCAGGCCGAGCTTGCCGGGGTTGAGGATGCCGTTGGGGTCCAGGGCGTGCTTGACCGCCGCCAGCACGTCGAAGCCCCCGCCGAGCGCTTCGCGCATGAACCGCCCGCGGTTCACCCCCACGCCGTGGTGGTGGCTGAGGGATCCGCCCGCGGCGAGCACCGCCCGAGTGCCGGCATCCCACACGGCACGGTAGAAGCGGTCCTTGTCGCCGGGTTCGGGCTTGCCGGCGAAGGTGAAGTAGAGGCAGGCACCGTCGGGGTACGAGTGCGACTGGTGGGCGCTGACCACCAGCGTGCCCTCCACCGAGCCGATGGCCGCGAGGGCGTCGCGGTAGATGCGGGGCAGGGCCGCCCACGGGCCGGTCACCTCCATCGTGTCCACCACGTAGCCCCGGGAGATGAGCGCCTCGAGCGCGGACACGTCGTTGCGGTGGGCCATCCACCGGTCGACCAGGCCGGCGTCGAGCGCCAGCGCGGTCTCGCACTCCTCCTCCACGATCTCGAGGGTGGGGTCCACGAGCTGCCCGTCGCCCTCGTCGTACACCAGCAGCGGCGCGAGCTCGCCGGTGCCGAAGTTCCGCTCCCCCTCGACCGGGTCGTAGAGGCGCAGCACCGCGGGGGTCGCCCCCCGCCGCAGGATGCGCCGGCAGGCGTCGAGACCGTCCTCGAACGAGCGGAAGCCGAACGCGACCTGGCGGGTGTGGGGCGGGGCG
>NZ_DAIUCK010000022.1:0-34274 GCF_036846205.1 Rhabdothermincola sp.
CGGCGGATCATCGGCAATGCCCTGCTCGGCTACCTGCTGTGCCAGGCCTGGGGTGAAGCGGCCGCCACCGCAGCCGACGTCCCGCCGCTCGTGCTCGCCGGGGCCATCCCGGTGGCGCGCCAGCAACACCAACGCTCGCTCGTCCCACCCCGGTCCCGCTCCTCCCTGCACCACCTCGGGCCGGTGGTGCGGCGGGAGGAAGTGGCGTGGCTGCTCGGCCGGGCGCGGGCCCTGGTGTCGGCCTCGATCCTCGAGACCTTCGGCTTCACCCCGGCCGAGGCGGGGGAAGCCGGGTGCCCGGTGATCCTCTCCGACATCCCCGCACATCGCGAGGTCGCCGGCGAGCACGCGACCTACGTGCCCGCCGGCGACCGGGCTGCCCTGCGGGACGCGCTGGCGGCCCTGCCCGCGCCCGGCACCCGCCGGCCCTGGCGCTGGCCCGTGTCCTGGGACGACCACGCCCGCGCGCTCCATGAGGTCCTGCTGCGCCTGGCGGACCGCCCCCGACACCGGGCGGGCACATGACCGGCGCCGGCGTGCGTCCCGAACGGCGCGCCGGCGCGGCGGCCACGACGTCGCCGGCCCCCCGCCCCTCGTTCCGGCACGACTTCGCGTCCACCACGGCGACGAACCTGTTCATCAGCATCGTCAACGTCGTGACCGGGGTCCTGGTGGCACGCCTGCTCAACCCGGCCGGGCGGGGCGAGCTGGCGGCGATCCTCAACTGGCCCACGTTCCTCGGCATGCTCACCACCCTCGGGATGACCGAGGCGCTCGTCTTCTATCCCGCTCGCCAGCGCACCCGCGCCGGCCGCTACCTCGGCACCGGCCTGGTGGTGTCGCTGTCGGCGAGTGCCGGATTCGTCGCGATGGGCTGGGTGCTGATGCCGGTGCTGCTGGCCGCGCAGGACGCCTCCGTCGTGGCGGGGGCGCGCTGGTACCTGCTGCAGGTCCCCGTTGCGGCGGTGATCGGGCTGGTGATCGGGCCTCTCCGGGGCATCGGTGACGTGCGGGCGTGGAACGTGCTCCGTTCGATGCCCACCCTGATCTGGCTGGGCACGCTGGTGGTGTTCGCCGCACGCGGTGGGGGTCGCCCCGAACCCGCGACGGTGGCCATCAGCTTCGTCGCCGCCCGAGCCGTGCTGGCCCCGGTCGCGGTGCTGTTCGTCCGGCGCCGACTCCGCCAGCCCCTCCGACCCGATCGGTCGCTCGCCCCCTCGCTGCTGCGCTTCGGCCTCCCGAGCGCGCTGGCCGCCCTCCCCACGACGTTGAACGTGCGGCTGGACCAGCTCCTGATCGCCGCCTTCCTCCCGCCAGGGGACCTGGGGCTGTACGCGGTGGCGGTGTCGTGGAGCACGTTGTCCTCACCGGTGATGGCCGCGTTCGGCAACGTGTTGTTCCCCCGGGTGGCCGAGCACGACGACGACGAGGCCCGGGCTGCACTCGCGGCCCGCGGGGTGCGCACCGCGATCATGCTGTCCGTGGTGCTGACCACCGTGGCCCTCCTGCTCACCCCGATCGGGCTGCCACTGCTGTTCGGGCATCGATTCGACGTGGCGGTCCCGACCGCGCTGGTGCTGACCGTCGCCGGCGCGGCATTCGGGGTCACCAGCGTCCAGCAGGAGGTGCTCCGGGGCCTCGGCCGGCCCGGCGCCGTCCTGTGGTCCCAACTCGCCGGACTGGCGGTCACCGTCGCCGGCCTCGCGGTGACGATGCCGACGGGTGGCCTGGCGTGGATCGCGATGGCCAGCGTCGCCGGGTACGGGAGCGCTGCGCTGGCGCTGCTGGCCAACCTGGTCCGAGCGACGGGGCTCCCGGCCGGCGCGTTCGTCCTTCCTCGACCTGAGGATCTCCACGCCGTTCGCGCCGCGTTGCCTGCATCGATCCGGCGCCGGCCCGTCAGAGGACCGCTGCCCTGACCGCGCGGCTCCTCTACGTGCTCTCCACCGGCCGGAGTGGCTCGACGCTGCTCGAGATGCTCCTCGCCACCCATCCCGAGGTGGCGAGCCTGGGCGAGCTGCACCTCCTGCCGCACCTCCTGGACGATCCCGATGCCCGCTGCCAGTGCGGCGCAGCTCTCCGTACCTGCCCCTTGTGGGGGCCGATCGTGGCTGGTCACCCCGACCGCGCGCCGATCGACACGCTCAGCTGGTTCCGGGAATCGAAGGACGCGGGCCGGGTCGTGCGCGGGCGTTGGCTTCCCGGCCTGATCACCGGTCGGGCAACGAGGCGCACCCGCGCCCGGGCCCGCTCGTATCGAGTGATCACGCTCAAGGCCGCTCAGCAGGCTGCGACGCGGTGTGGCGCGAGCGTCGTGGTGGACGCCTCGAAAGACCCCTACCGGCTGCACCTCCTGCGTGCGGGGGGTGTGGAGGTCCTGGTCGTGCATCTGGTGCGGGACCCCCGGGGTTTCGTCGCCTCGACGGTCGGCGGATCGGCGACCAGCCGAGAGCGGGCGGGAAGCCGGCCCCGCGCCTGGCGAGTCGCCCGGGTCGCGGCCCGATGGTCGGTACAGCAGTTGCTCTTCGAGCGCGTCTCCGCTCGCGAGGAGCCGCCGCTGCTGGTTCGCTATGAGGACCTCGCCTCGGACCCGGAAGGCCAGCTCGAGCGGCTCGCTCGCCTCACCGGGATCGACCCGGCCGGGTTCGACCCGCCGGCATTCCGCACCACCCCCGGCCATGCCCTCGGTGGCAACCCGATGCGCCACCGCTCGGACCCCATCGTGCTCGACGAGCGCTGGCGTTCCGAGCTGGACCGGCGGCACGCCACACTGGTCTGGTGGATCTGCGCCCCGATAGCCCGTCGCTACGGCTATCGGGGGCGCGGATGACGACCCCGGCCGCGGTGAGGCCGGCCCGCCTCGCCGCCGACCTGCGCTCGCTCGGCTGGGGAGCACCGATCCGGGCGGTCTACGAGCTGAGCAAGCGGGCTGGAGCTCACCGGGCACTGCTCGGGCGGATGGCCGCCACGGACACGTTGCGCCCGGTTCCCCCGCTGCGAGCCTGTTTCCCCCCGCCCGCGGAGGTGCCTGGCGCAGCCCGTGAGCGCACCCTGGTCGAGGCGGCCGACATCGCCGCGGGCCGCCTCACCCTCTTCGGACGCCAGCTCGATCTCGGCGACCCGCCCGATTGGCACGCGGTCCTCGACGGACCCGGCTCGTGGCCCCGATCGCACTGGTGGACGATCGACATCCGCTCCCCGGCCCGGCGGGGCGACGTCAAGTGGACCTGGGAGCTGAACCGGCACCGCCACCTGGTGGTGCTGGCCCGGGCTGCGTACCTCGAACCCCACGAGCCCCGGTGGCTGGCCGTGCTCGAACGCCACCTGGGGTCGTGGGTCGTCGACAATCCTCTCGAGGTCGGCGTCCAGTGGGCCTCCAACCTGGAGATCGCGCTGCGGGCCGTGGCGTGGGCGCAGGTGCTGTCGCTCACGGGTGAGCGGCTGGCCCGCCCGCTACGTGACGCGATGGGACGGGTGCTCTGGCACGCCGGCAAACACCTGGTCTTCGAGCTGCCGTACACGTTGAGCACCATGGCGAACAACCACCTGCTCGGCGACGCCCTCGGGTTGCTCGTGATCGGTCGTTCCTTCGATCACCCGACCGCGGCCCGGTGGGCCGCGGCAGGCGCCCGCCTGTTCGACCGGCAGGCCGGGCGTGAGGTCCGCGCCGACGGCTCGACGATCGACGAGGCGCTCTCCTACCACCGCTTCGTCCTGGAGATGCTCCTGGTGCGGGCGATGCTGGATCGGGATCTGGCGGCGCTCGAACGGGCCGCGCGGGCGGCCCGGTACCTGGCCCGCCTGGGTGTGCTCGACGGGCCGGTGCCCCAGTACGGGGACTGGGACGAGGGCCGGTTGCTGGTCTCATCCGCTCCGGACGCCACGACCGACCTGTCGGGTACCGCGCTCGCTGCGCTGGCCCTCGCCGGTGGTGGAGCCCCGCCCGATCAGCGAGAACGCTACGACGAGCTGGCCTGGTACATCCGGGAGGGCGAACCGATCGCACCCGAACCCGCGGTGACAGGGGGCGTGGTAGGGGGCGGCATCGCTCGGGCCACCACCGGTCCGGTGCGGGTGTGGCTGCGCACCGGCGAGCGCCGCTGGCACGGCCACGCGGACCTCTGCAGCACCGAGATCGCGGTGGGTGATCGCTGGCTGGTGGGCGACCCCGGCACGGGTGCGTACAACGCCGACCCCGGGTTGCGAGACGGGCTGCGCTGCTCCGCCGCGCACGCCGTGCTGCGAGTCCGTGGCTTGGACCAGCTGGAGCCTCATCGGGTGTTCCGGTGGCGGCACCACGCCACCGGGGTGCTCGGCGAACCCGCCACCCTCGACGGGTTGACCGTTCTGTGGGGTGTCCACGACGCCTACGCACGGGTCGATCCGCCGGTCGTCGTCGTGCGAGCCGTCCTGGTCGACACCGATCCACCGTGCATCGCGGTCGCGGACTGGGTCCTCGGCGGTGGACCGGCGTGCTGGCAGCTCGACCTCCCGCTGGGGCCGGAGGTGGCCACCGAGATCGACGGCTGCCTGGTGCGTTGCCGGCCCGGCGACGAGGACCAGTGGTCCCTGCACCTGCCCGCCCCGGCGGAGGCGGTCCGGGGCCGCCGCGAACCGTGGATGGGTTGGTGGAGCCGGACCTACGGCGAGCTCGAGCCGGCCACGTGGCTCGCCGTACGAGGTCGATCGGCGGGTCCGGTGTTGTGGCAGGCCGTCCCCGGAGCCGGTCCCGCTCCTGATCTCTGGCACGCCGACGACGGCCGCCTGGTGCGCCGGTGCGCGCGTGCCGAGCCGATGAGCCGCTACCTGGTCTGGGTGGAGCAGACTGGGAGGGAGATCAGGCTGCAGGTCGGTCGAGGGGAGAGCGAGTGGACGAGCGCCGTGGTGCTGGGGGGAGGGTGACGAGCCAGCCGGCGCGCCCCACCCGCCGACTACTGGCGCTCAACCACTTCGCCAACCCCTACGACGCGCCGGGCGGCACTCGCCTGCTCGAGCTCACCGAGCGCCTCGACGGCTGGGACACCACCATCGTGGCCGCGAACCGCAACCTGTTCACCCAGGGTCGCCAGCCCCCGGCGACCGACGCCTTCCGCACCGTCTGGACGCCGCCGTACGGGGGGAACGACGCCACCAGGGTCCTCAACTGGGCCGTCTTCGCCATCGGGGCGCTGGTCACCGGTCTGCGACTCCCGCGACCCGACGTGGTGTACGCCTCCTCGCCGCACCTGCTGACCGGACTCGCCGGGTGGGCGATCGCCCGCATCCGCCGGGCCCGCTTCGTACTGGAGATCCGCGACCTGTGGCCCCAGATCCTGGTGGACATGGGCCGGATCCGGGCCGGCTCCCTGACCCACCGCCTGGTGCGGGGCCTGGAGCAGTTCCTCTACCGGCGGGCGGACGCGATCGTGGTGCTCGCCCAGGGCGCGGCGCAGGCGATCGCCGAGGACGGCGTGCCGCCGGGGAGGATCTGGTTCATCCCGAACGCCGCCGACCCCGCCGACTTCGAACCCACCGCGCCGCGCGAGGAGCTCAGGCGCCGCTACGGATTCGACGGGGTGACCATTCTCTATGCGGGGGCTCACGGTCCCGCGAACGGCCTCGATTTCGTCCTCGATGCCGCCGCGGAGGTGGCCCGGGACCTGCCTCAGGTGCGATTCGTGCTCGTGGGTGACGGCCTGGCCAAGCCGGCGCTGATGGCCCGCGCGGCCCGCCGGCGCCTCACGAACGTCGTGTTCCTGGAAGCGGTGCCCAAGAACGAGGTGCCCGATCTGTTGGCCGCGACCGATGCCGGGCTGCACGTGCTCGCGGACCTGCCGCTGTTCCTCTACGGGGTCAGTCCCAACAAGTTGTTCGACTACATGGCCGCGGGCCTGCCCGTGCTGACGAACACCGCGGGTGAGGTCGGCGAGATCGTCAAGGGCAACGACGCCGGCATCGTGGTCGAGCCCGCGCAGCTCGCCTCCGGCGTGCGCCAGCTCGTGGCCGCCGGCCCCGAGCGCCGCCGCCGGTGGGGTCGCAACGGGATGCGCTACACGGCCCAGGAGCGGAACCGCTCGCTCATGGCCGCCCGGCTGGGTGAGCTGCTCGACCAGCTCACCGGGTGAGCGGTAGCACCACCTCTCGGTAGGCCTGCACCAGCCGTTCGCCGTAGTGGTCCCAGGTGTTGCCTTCGGCGGCGCGCCGGGCGTGGCGGGACATCGCCTCCACGAGCACACGATCCCGGCTGAGGGCGAGGAGCCGCTCGGCGAGGGCTTCGGTGTCACCCACCGGCACGACGAAGCCGTCGACGCCGTCGGTGACCACGTCTCCCGCGCCCACCTGGTCACTGATGACCACCGGCACGCCGCTCGCCATGGCTTCGAGGACCACCATCCCGAAGGCCTCCGACAGGGACGGCAGCGCGAGCACCGACGCCCGGTGGTAGAGGACCGCCATCTCGTCTGCTCCCACCCCACCGAGCACTTCGACCTCGATACCCAGCCCGACGAGCACCCCTCGTGAGGTCGAGTCGATCTCACCGGCCACCAGCAGGCGGGTCCCTCGGGGGAGGGCCCGGGCGGCCTCCAGCAGGTCGAGCAGGCCCTTGCGGTACGAGTCCCGCCCCACGAACAGCACGGTGAACTGCTCCGGTCGGCGGTCCGCAGGGCGGAACCGCTCCACATCGCAACCGAGCGGAACCGCGACCACCCGGGCCGGATCGAAGCCCTCGGCGAGGAAGCTGCGGCGGGTGTACTCGGAGTTGCACACCAGCACGTCGCTCAGCCCGAACTCGCGCTCCATGCGCCCGACGATCCCCGCATCCGGTGGTTCGTAGCGCACGCCGCGACGCCTCAGGACCTCGGTGACGTGGCGGTGCATGGCGCGGGGGTGCGCGGCGCGCACGTCGCACACCACGAGGGCGCCTCGCCGGCGGGCCCAGGCCGCGGTGCCGGCCATGATGCCGCTCAGACCGTGGACGATCCACGACTCCGGTCGGCTCGGGCCTCGGAGGTGGAGCCGCCCGGCACGGTCCCACAGCGCGGACCGCAACGCCAGCGCGGTCCCTCGCCCGGTGCGCATCGCCAGCCGCTGCGCGGTGAGGGCGACGGTCTGCGCGGCCCACATGCGGCGCATCGGCACCCCTGCGAGGCGGGGGTCGACGCGGGTCCGGTTGTAGTAGCCGCCCAGCCCACCGAGCCCCGGCACCCGGGCCAACGGGGACGGGTGGGGCGACATGGGTGCCGACACGAATCGGTGCAGCAGGCCGGCGCGGTGCAAGGCCACCGCGGTGTGTACGTAGTAGGGAAGATGGGCCACGACATCGACCGGCCGCTCGGCGCCCTGGTCGGGGATCATCGTCCGGTGGAGAGGCCCGGCGCGACCGGCGCGGCGGTCCCCCCGATCGGTCGATGGTCCAGGCCACCACGGCCCTGCCATCGCTGCAGCCCGCGAGCGACGAGGGCGATACCCACCGCGTAGCCGGAGACGCCGGCCACCAGCCCGGCGAGATAGCCCCGCGAGAAGAGCTGGAGCAGCACCGGTACCGCCGCGGCGAATCCCACGAGCCTCGCCGGTGTCGAGGCGCTCACGAGGCCCAGCCAGCAACGCTCGAGCACGAACCCGAACAGCACGCACAGGATGGCTGCGCCAGCCCAACCGAAGTTCGCGTAGGCCTCCCCGTAGTAGGCGAACGACGCACCCAGCTCCTGGCGGAAGAAGGCCCGCTGCAGATCCTTCACCTCACCTTCGGGCTTGTCCGGCCACAGCGCTCGCGGCACCGGCATCGTCACCAGCTCCGCGTAGCTGGACCCGCCCAGGTAGGGATGGGTGGCGGGCACGGTGTCGACCAGCACCGCGGTGGTGGCGAAGACCCCTCCACGGAGCTGTTTGGCCAGGAACGCGTCGGTGTCGATGGACTTCGAGCCGGCCTGCTCGCGCAGACCGCCCACCAGCACCGCGACCACGAAGAGTCCCATCGCGCCGAGCACCACGATGAGCCGGGGGTGACGGGCCCACGCCCCTCGGGTCGTCCGCCACCAGACCAGCGCCGCGGTCACCGCCGGGATCCCGAGCCACCAGCGGCCCCCGCCGCTGATGAGCATCACCGCCGAGATCACCATCACGCACCAGGGCAACCACCGTGACCGGGCCGCCGACGAGGTCAGCCGGAGCGTCGCCACCACGATCGCCGCGCCGGCGAGGCTGAGCAGGACGCTGAAGTACTTCACCACCGGCCCTGGCGCGGTCTTGGCGAACTGGCCGTACTTCGCCTCACCGACCAGCACGACGAGCGCCCGAGGATCGCCTCCCGCGGTCAGCACGTAGAGCGCCATCCCTGCCATCGCTCCGAGGAGCAGGGCGATCGCCCACCGGTCGAGCAGCCGGGCGGGCAGCGACAGGTCCATCCGCACCGGAGGACCCCCACCCCGCCATGCCCGGGCGAGGAGGACCCCGGCGAGCACGGCCACCTGCGCGAGCACCGAGAGCCGCAGCGCCCCGACGGTGCCCGCGGTGACGTCGTAGACGGCGATCATCGTCCGCCCTTCGCTGACGGCGATGGTCGCCGGTGCGAGCACCTCCAGGAGGAAGAACACCTGCAACCCGGCCAACGCCAGCGATGGCCAACGCGAGCCCAGGGCGAACACGGTGGCGATGCCCCATACCATCCACAGGCACACCAGCCACCAGGTGGCGGGGGCTGCGCCCCCCAAGCTGGTGAGCGCGCCGAGGGTGCCCGCCAGGATGATCCCGGCTGCCGGCACCCACCGAATCGGTCGGTCGGCGTCAGTCGCGGCGAGGGTCATCAGGACGCGACGGTCCCCCGGCTGATCGCCGGGGGACCGTCCAGCATCACGTGAAGAATGGGTGGTTCAGTTGCTCGCCGTACATCCCGCCGACTGTGCAAGGTACGCATTTACGATCGTGACCTGACCAGCGGTGATCATCACGGGATTTGCATAGAGAGAACTACCCGTGTTGGGGCCACCGCGAATGTTCGCGTTCCAGGTGGAGCAGAAGGCGGGACTCCCACCGCCGGTGCCGATCACCCGGAAGAGGACCCTGTAGACGCCCGGCGGCAGACCCTGCTGGACGTTCGGGAACGCCGGATCGGCCGTCCAGCGGAAGAAGCTGTAGTTGACCGCCGGGTTGTCGCCGGCGAGGCCCTGCCCGACGAGCACCTTGCCTCGGAAGGTCCCGGATGCGTGGTCGTACACCCGGACCTCCGTCTGTCCGGCCGGGACACTCGCACCCGTTCTGGCCGCCCCGACGCCGCCCTGCAGGTAGCCGGGGCTGGCATTGCTCACCGGTTCGATGGCGTAGACGGTGCTGGCGTTGGGGATGCTGGCCGTGGCCCAATCATCCTTGACCTCGAGGCGGGTGGCGGTGTTGGCGACGATCTCCTTCACCTGTCCGACACCTCGCCCGGCGATGATGCGCAGCCGGTAGCCCGCCCACATGTTGGTGGTCCAACTCTTCGTCGCGTCATCCAGGTAGGCCTTCGGTGGCGTCCCGAGAAGCCCGGTGTTGCCACCGCCGGTGGCTTGACCGGTACCCGGCGCCGCGTTGGTGGCGGCAGCCTCGATGACGTACTGGTCACCAGCCGCCACCGCCGCACCGAAGGCCGTCGAGACGGTGAGGGTCGTCGCTGTCGTCGCGTTGACGACCCGAGACTGGCCGGCGGCCGCCCCGGTGATCATCCGCACCCGGTAGCCGTTCCACTGGCCTGACGACCAGCCCTTGCCCGTGTCCACCACCGTGGTGGTCGAACCACCCGTCGCGGTACCGGTGCTCTTGAGCGGCACGAGGTTGTTGTTCACGGTGATGTCGGAGACGGTCGTCGATCCACTGACCACGGTCTCCAACCTGGCCGTGCTGACATTCAATGCCTTGCCGCTCCAGATCTCCGCATAGGTGCTCGAGCCCTTGGCGAAGTTCAGCTTGTAGTTCCCGGGGTTGATGTTGGCGAACTGATAGAAGCCCGAGGCGTCGGTGGTGGTCTTCCGGCTGAACCAACCGGTTGCGGCGTCGTACAGGCGAACCTCGACGCCCGAGCCCACGTTGCCGCTCGGGAGCTTGTTCACGGTGCCCTGGAGCGTGCCCCGGCCGGTGCCACCCCACAAGGTCTGGTCGGCGCCGGCGTACGGCGCCGGGATGACCGGGGAGTTGGCGGCCGAGATCAGCCCGTTACCCAGCCAGCGGCTGGTGTAGCCGGCCTTGGAGAAGAAGACCTTGTAGTTTCCGGGGGGCACCGCGTTGAACGAGTAGTCGCCGTTGGCGTCGGTGGTGGTGAACCCCCACAGCGTCAGGCTCATGCCCGACGCCTGGTACAGGTTCACGGTGGCGCCGCTGAGAACGGAGCAGGCGGGCGTGCAGCCGGTCACCCGACCCGAGATCGTGCCGGCCGTCGTGCCCTTCACCGTGATCATCATGTCGCTCGAGGACGACTGACCATCCGAGTCCGTGCCGGTGAACCGCACGAACTGCGTGCAGTCCGATCCTGATGCCGCCGTGGAGAAGGTCGTGGTCAGCGCGGTGGGGTTGGTGATGGTGACCACCGAAGCGCCACAGGTACCTCCACTGATCTTCTGCCACAGATACGTGCGACCGGTCGCGTCCGATGGCGCCGGGCTGGTGAACTGCCCGACGAGCTTGTAGGGGTTGGCCGAGGCCGACAAGCCGGCCGAGACCGTGAGATCCGGACCAGCGTTGACCGTCGGCGGGACGTTGGAGACGCTGAAGCTCACGGTGGCGGTGTTCGGGCTCATGGTGGGCCCAGCCCCGTCACCCACCTCAATGAGGAAGCTGTAGCTGCCGCCATCCGGTGGGATGAAGGTCGCGGCGCCGGTCTCGGGGTTCACCGAGATCTGGGAAATGGTCGGGCCCGATGTCTGCGTCCAGCGCCAGTTGTACTTCGGGGGAGCCGAGAAGCACGGCCCGGGTGAGGGGCAGAGCACCAGATCAGGGTCGGTGGCCGACGGCATCAAGGTCACGACCTGACCCTCCGTGACCCCGACCGGAGCCAGCGGTGCGTAGGCCGTCGGCTGCTGGTTGCCGCTGGTGGGCGTGACCCTGGCGGTGAGCAGCAACTTGCTCTGCCCGGGCGCCGAGGGCAGCCCGAACGAGCTGTTGACCGAGCCACAGAGCCCGCCTCCGGTGGTGGCGGGGACGACGAAGGTGTTGTCGACCACGGTGAGGAAGCCCGTGCTCGAGTTGTAGGGCACACCACCCGGGTTCGAGGTCCGAGCCGACACGTTGATCCCGCTGATGGGGCAGGTGCCGAATGGGCCGACCACCGTTGCGTCCATGGTGACATCGAACTGCGCCGCTCCCGTCGCTGGATCGATCCAGCCCGACACCGAGGTGGCGGTGGTGCTGATCGCGACCGTCCCCGCCAGCGGCTGGTTGATGTAGACGTAGATGGGCGCCAGCGTGAACGTGGCGGACGAGAGCGTGCCGTCGGCGGCGATGTTCGCCGCCAGGTTGGTGATGACCCGAGGCTGGATTCCCGGCATGATCTCGCTGTCGTCGGTGGCCGACTCGCACTCGGGGTCCGAGGCCCGGATCTGGTACTGGCTGGTGTTGTTCGGGGTCGTGGTCCAGTTCGGGGAGACGGTGAGGGTGTTGTTGGTGTTGCTCACCACCTTGCGGAACTGTCCCGAGCCCGTCCCACCGGTGATCACCACGGTGTAGCCCGCCCACTGGTTGGTGGCCCACGTCTTGCCGCTGTGGACGAGGGTGCTCGCCGTGCCGCCGGTTGCCGTGCCGGACTCGCTCGCGGTGGCGTTGAAGTCGGGCATGGTGTCCTGGAACACCGGGGGCAGGTTCGGGTCGGTGAGGGACTGGTCGTCGTTCGTGCCGTTGTTGCATTCGTACGGCCGAGTCGGCGGTTGGAGCGGCCCACCCCGACCTGCGAGCGCCAGCTCGCCCGTCTGCGTGTACAGCGTCCAGTTCCCCGGGTTCTGCCACGTGCCCGCGGCCGACGCCTGCGGCGCGCTCGCCACGGACAGCCCGAACAGGCTCGCCACCACGGCGAAGGCCGTCACCACCCGTCCGACGGTTGCGGCCCGAGTCCTGGCACCCATCGGTGTCCCCCTTCGATCGCGTGTCCCCGGGCCCGAGCGCGCCCGAACCCCCAACAGCTCATGGGCGGTGCCAGAAAGCAGACCGCCGACCTCATGTCTACCACCGCTCGTGACCGCGATCCATACAGCCCACAGCACGTCGGGCACTGATGGTGCTAGCACAGGTCGTTCAGCCTGGTCCCGTCGACCCAGATCGTCTGGCAGAAGATCGACGCCTGGAAGCTGGCCCCGTCGATGATCGCGTCCCGCAGGTCGGCGCCCCGCAGATCCGCGCCCCGGACGCTCGCCAGCGTGAGGCTCGCCCCGGTCAGGTTCACGTCCGCCAGGGTGGCCCCGTCGAGTTTCGCCCCGGCCAGGCTCGCGCCGGAGAGGTTCGCCGAGGTGAGGTTGGCGCCAGAGAGGTCCGCGCCCCGCAGGTCGACGCCGGTGAGCACGGCGAAAGACAGGTCGAGCCCCGCCAGCTGCGCCCCGGGCCAGATCGCCAGGGGGGCTTCGATCTCCCGGCAAGAACCGCCGGTCACGCAACCCTCGAGCCGGGCGGCCGCCAGCTCGCCGTCCTCCCCGACCCCGGTGGGCTTCGCCAGCGGCTCGATCGGGGGGAGCTCGGCCTCGACCGTGGTCACCGAGGTGAGGGGGAGGTCCTCGGCCGGCACGGTGCCGGTGACCCCGGGCAATGTCGTGGCCACAGCCGAGTCATCCCCCGAGCCGGCGGCGGCGTCGCCGTCCTGGCCCCCGCCACCTGACGAGCAACCGGCGGCGAGCAGGACCGCCATCACGAGCACCGGGACCAACCGTCGCATCGGGCAGAGTCTCACCGGTCGAGCCGGCCGGTGCCAGGCACCCCGGTACGCTGCCCGGCGTGCTCGCCTGGATGGACCTGGAGATGACGGGCCTGGAACCGGACCGCCACGTGATCGTCGAGATCGCCACCCTGATCACCGACGATGACCTGAACATCGTGGCCGAGGGGCCGGACCTGGTGATCCACCAGCCGGAAGCGGCGCTGGCCCAGATGGGCGAGGTGGTGATCGAGATGCACACCCGCAGCGGCCTGCTCGACAGCATCCGGGCCTCGTCGGTCTCCCTCGCAGAGGCCGGCGCCCAGACCCTCGCCTTCCTGCGCGAGCACATCGCCGAGCCGCGTACGGTCCCACTGTGCGGCAACTCGATCGGCACCGATCGCCGCTTCCTGGCTCGGTACCTCCCCGAGATCGAGGAGTTCCTGCACTACCGCTCCGTCGACGTGTCGACCGTGAAGGAGCTCATCAAGCGGTGGAACCCCGCGTTGCTGGCAGGAGCGCCGAGGAAAGCCGAGAGCCACCGGGCTCTCGACGACATCCGTGAGAGCATCGAGGAGCTGCGCTACTACCGCGACACGTTCTTCCGGGTGGCGAGCCACCCGGAGGCGACCGCTGGTGCGGCCGACACCCCCGATCCGGCGGGAGCGCCGTGACCAGCCGATCCACCAAGCAGGAGCAGCTCCCCGCGTCCGAGGAGATCGCCGAGGTCGCTCCCGGGGTCCTGCGGCTCCAGCTCCCCATTGACCTGCCGGGCCTGGGCCATGTCAACACCTACGCCCTCGAGGACGGCGACGGCTTCGCCCTGGTCGACCCCGGTCTGCCCGGTGAGGCGTCGTGGCGGGCGCTGCTCACCCGGCTCGACGCGGCCGGCATCCCCCTGGCCCGGGTGCACACGGTGATCGTCACCCACTCCCATCCCGATCACTTCGGGGGTGCCGGGTTGCTGGCGGCCGAGACCGGCGCCCGGGTCGTGACCTCCTCGCGGTTCCGCACCATCTTCGACGGGCGGCTCGACGGCGATGCCGAGCTCGAGGAGCGCCGGCCCGACGGCGACGGAGCAGACCAGCCGGAAGGGCAAGACGGGGAGCTCGACTTCCGCCGCCCCGCTCCCTGGGGCGGCACCATCGAAGGGCCCCCACCCGACAAGGTCGCGCTGTTCCGGCAGCGGTTGGCGAACGGGTTGCCGTTCTTCCGGGTCCCCGAGCCCACCCACCGCCTCGACGACGCCGACACGATCACCCTCGCTCGGCGGGAGTGGGTGGCGCTGTACACGCCGGGGCACACCGACGACCACCTGTGCCTGTTCGACCCCGATGGAGGGGTGATCCTCGCGGGCGACCACGTGCTGCCCACCATCACCCCGCACATCTCGGGCCTGGTGGAGGGCGACTCGCTGGCCCGCTACGTCGACTCGCTGGACCGGGTGGCCCAGCTGGCCGGGGTGACCACGGTGCTGCCCGCGCACGGCCACCCCTTCCGCGACCTGCCGCGGCGGGTGGCGGAGATCAAGCGCCACCATGACGAGCGGCTCGACCGGCTCCGGGCGATCAGCGCGGGACTCGGTTGGGCGACGGTCGAGGCGCTGTCACACGAGCTGTTCGCCCCCCGGAACTGGGGCTCGATGGCCGAGAGCGAGACCTACGCGCACCTCGAGCACCTGCGGGCCCGGGGCGGGGCGCTGGTGCGTGAGGAAGCTGGCCTGCTCCACTACCTGGTCACCGGCTGACCCGACGACCGCGTGGTGATCGAGTACCCCGCTCGAGGACGAGGCGCTCGACCACCACACGATCGCCCTGTGGGCAGGATCAGACGCCGAGGACGCCGTAGTGGAAGTGGTTGTCGCGCCCGGAGGTCTCCGGGTTGATGTGGACGTGCTTCACCTGGCGGTAGATGTCGTAGCCCTGGGTGCCCAGCTCGCGACCGATGCCGGACTGCTTGTACCCGCCGAAGGGCCGCTCGGGGGAGATCAGGTGGTAGTCGTTGATCCACACCGTGCCGGTGCGCATCCGGGCCGCGACCGCCTCCGCCCGCTCGATGTTGCCGCTCTGCACCCCACCGGCGAGCCCGTAGATCGAATCGTTGGCGATGGCCACCGCCTCGTCGTCGGTGTCGAAGGGGATCACGCAGAGCACCGGGCCGAAGATCTCCTCCTGGGCGATCTTCGCCTTGTTGTCGACATCGGCGAAGATCGTCGGGCGGTAGAACGCCCCCTTGTCGAGGTGGTCGGGCAGGTCCTCGGGGGCGCTGCCGCCGCACAGCGGCTCGCCCACCTCGTCGCGCCCGAGCTTCACGTAGCGCTCCACGGTCTCCACCTGGCCCCGTGACACCAGCGGGCCGATGTTGGTGGTCATCTCCATCTGGTCACCGACCACGATGTTGTTGGCCTTCTCCACCAGGAGGCTGACGAACTCGTCGTAGATGCCCCGCTGGACGAGCGCCCGGGTACCGGACTCGCAGACCTGACCGCCGTGGAAGAAGGTGCCCCACAGCACGCCGGCAGCCGCCAGGTCGAGATCGGCGTCGTCAAGCACGATGTTGGCCGACTTGCCGCCGAGCTCGAGGGTGACCGCCTTCACGGTGCCCGACGCCAGCTGCATGATCCGGCGGCCGACCTCGGTGGAGCCGGTGAACGCGGTCTTGTCGACCAGCGGGTTCGAGGCCAGCTCCTCGCCCACCGTGCCACCGGGACCGGCGAGGATGTTCACCACGCCTGGCGGCAGGTCGGCCTCGGCGATGATCTGGGCCAGCTTCAGCGCGGAGAGCGACGTGAGCGACGCGGGCTTGAGCACCGAGGTGTTCCCCGCGGCGAGCGCCGGGGCGATCTTCCAGGCGGCCATGATGAGCGGGAAGTTCCAGGGGATGATGCCGGTGCACACCCCGATCGGCTCGTAGCGGATGTAGTTCTGCGACACGGGGAACGGGGAGCCCTCGAGGTCGACCCGGTCCGGGCGCTCCTCGGCCATGCGTGCGAACCACTCGAAGGCCGAGACCGCGCCGGGCACGTCGGCCATCTGGGCCTTGAGGATGGTGCCGCCGCTGTCGAGGGCTTCGAGCTCGGCCAGCTCGGCCGAGTGCTGGTTGATGAGCTCGACGATGCGGCGGAGCTTGGCCGCCCGCTCGGCCCCTGACATCTTCGGCCACGGCCCCTCGTCGAACGCCTTGCGGGCTGCCTCGATGGCCCGGATCGCATCGTCGCGCCCGGCCTTCGGGAGGTCGGCGAGCTTCTGGCCGGTGCCCGGGTTGTAGGTGGCGAACGTCTCACCCGACGCGGCGTCGGTGAACGCTCCGTCGATGAAGAGCTGGTAGTCGGCCATCGCCGATCCCCCTTGTGTCTCGCAGGCAGGTCGACCGTCTCGACCCTCGCCCGTCACTCGCTGGCTCGCTGGACGGTACTCGCGGGATCGGCGCATCGCACAGGCCTGACGGGCCGTCAGAGGTGTGCGCGGAACCGCTCAGCTGCTCTCGGGATGACCAGCCTCGATGCCCGCCACGTCGTGGATCCCGAGCAGGGCTTCCCCCGGGTCGCCGAGCTCCACCGCCACCGGTTCCAGGAGGTAGCCGGTGTGGTCGCCGAGGCCTCGGACCCTCGACAGGACCCGCCCGGCGAACCAGTTGGGGCACTCGTCGAGGATCGGCACCCCGCCGGGACCCGGCGTCCACGCGCAGCGGGCGAACTTGTCGATCTCGTCCCCGGTCTCACCGGCGAACAGTGCGGCCAGCGGCCGCGCGCCGCGGGCAACGGTGTGCACCGCCAGCAGGTCCGCGGACTCCGCGACCTGGTGGGTGCGATTCAACACCGACAGCAGCGCGAGGAAACGTGGGGGACGGATGCTGCACTGCGCGGCGAATCCGACCAGACACCCGGCCCGCTCGCCTCGATCGCCCACGGTGGTGACGATGAACACCGTCTGGTCGAGTCGAGCCGTGAAGGACGGGAAGGCCCGCTGCGCTGCTGGCCCTTCGTGCAGCACCGGCGGCTCGGCTCAGACCACCGACCACGGGCCCGTGAGGGTCTTGCCCCTCACCTTGCCCTCCGCGGCGAGCTTGAGGAGATGGGCGTGCACCGAGTGGCGCGCCACCGGGTGCAGCTCTTCCGGCACGTCGGTGTAGATCTGCTTCACCAGCGCGTCGATCTTCGCGGTCCCGACGGCGGCAAGCGCGTCGTAGATCTGGCGCTCACGTTCCGAGCGGTGCGCGAGGTAGTAGTCGATCACCTCGTTCGGGTTCTCGATCAGGTGCCCGTGCCCGGGAGCGATGGAGCGCAGGCGGAGCTGGCGGATGCGAGCCAGCGACTCCAGGTACGCGGCCATGTCGCCGTCCGGTGGGCGGATCACGACGGTGGAGCCCTGCATGATGTGGTCGCCCGAGAAGAGCATGCGCTCCTCTTCGAGCAGGAAGCACAGGTGGTTGGACGCGTGCCCGGGCGTGTGATGGGCGGTCAGGCGGAACTCGGTGGCGCTGATGCGGAACCCGTCGCCGATCCGGCGGTCGACCTTGAGCCCGTCCTTCGACTTGAACGCCAGTACCTCGGCGCCGGTGCGCTCCTTCAGACCGGCCGCGCCCGGGGCGTGATCGGGATGGGTGTGGGTGCACAGGATCCACCGGATCCGGTCGCCGCCGCAGCCGGCGATCGCGTCGAGATGACCCTCGTCGTCGGGACCGGGGTCGATCACCGCGATCTCGTCGATGCCGACGAGATAGGTGTTGGTGCCCGCTCCGGTCATCAGGCCGGCGTTGGGGGCGATGATCCGGCGGACCAGGGGACTGAGCGCTCGGGCCACGCCCGGCACGAGCGGGGGCGGCTCGGGGATCTCGGGCACCACGCCGGCGCTCACCGCCCGCCCTCCGTCACCGGCACGTGCTCGCGCCGCACGAGCAGCTTGTTCATCGGCACGCCCTCCTGCAGGACGGCGGGCACGACGTCGTCGTAGCCGGGGTCGCCCGGCAACAGGATGCGGTACCCACCACCGCCTTCGTCCTCGACGATGCGGGGTTCGATGGTGGGGACCTCCTCGATGGCGGCCGCGGCAGCCAGCAGCTCGTCCGCGCTCGCGAACCGTTCGAGGGTCGCCAGGCTGCGCATGGTCGGGTAGATGAGCTCGAACTCACCGGCTCGATGCCGCGCCAGCGCCTCCGACGGGCGGACCCAGAGGCTGGCGATGACCTCGTGGTCGTCGTGGAGGGGGACCTGGCCTTCGGGGGCCCGGGCGACGAAGAACCGGGTGTCGTACCGGCGGGGTGCCCCTTCAGGCGTGATCCAGTGGCTGAAGTAGAAGATGCCGTCGACCGCCAGGCGCAGGCCCTCCTCCGCACAGATGTCGACCAACCGGCGAGCGCCCCGGTCCACGTCGCGGCGGTGGGAGGCGAACCTGGACCCGGCGCCGGGATCGTCGAGCCGCACGACCGCACCGTCCGGCCCGTACGCCAGCAGCACCCCTGCTTCCTCGAACGACTCGCGGATGGCGGCCACCCAGAAGGCGAGGCCACCGCGTTCCACGCCGAGCTGCGCGGACGCCTCGGCATCGCTGCGGCCCGCGCAGACCGCTTCCAGGTTCTCGTGGCGATCGTGGTCGTCGACCGCGCCCCCGGGGAACACGTACGCCCCACCGACGAAGTCCGAGCGGAGGTTGCGTCGCAGCATGAAGACCTCGAGGCCTTCCGAGCCGTCGCGCACCAGCATGATCGTCGCCGCGGGACGCAGCTCGACGGGGCCCATCAGGCATCCAGCTCCCGCGACGGTCCGGGCGACGGCGACCGCCAGCCGGGCGGCGTGGCGTCGCGGACGTGCTCCACGTCGTACACGGCGGTGGCGACGAAGGCTCCTCCCGAGCCGGGGAACCCCGAGAACCGGGAGGTCACGCGCAGCCGATCGCGGTACCGCCGCACGAGGAGGGTGCGCAGAGCGGCGCGGCTCGGCGGCAGCAGCAGCAGGACGCCCGCCGCGTCGGTGACGAAGCCGGGGGTGAGCATGAGGGCCCCGGCGAGGAGCACGAGCAGCCCGTCGACGAGCTCGTTCGCCGGCACCTCGCCCCGCTCGATCTGCCGGCGGGCCCGGCGCCACACGCCGAGGCCTTCGCGCTTCACCAGCCAGGCACCGGCGACGCTCACGGCGATCAGGAGCGCGAGGGTCGGGAGCACCCCCAGGGCCTGCCCCACCTGCAGGATGACCCACAGCTCGATGATCGGCACGATCAAGAAGAGCAGGAACAGCACGCCGATCATGGACGACCATCCTACCGGCGGGCCCCGGCGATGCCCTGGGCGGACGAACCGGGCTCCGCCCCGGCATGCCGCGCCGCTCGGGTGGCTACGGGCGCATCCTCGGGTGCTCGTCCCCCCGAACGAGCCCCCGAGGACGCGGCACCGGCGCGCTCAGCCTGCTCGCTCGGCGAGCAGCCGGCTGCGCTCCGCCTCGTTGAGCCCTCCCCAGATGCCGTGTGGCTCCCGGATGCTGAGCGCGTACTCGAGGCACTCCTTCTTGACCCCGCAGGTCAGGCAGATCTCCTTCGCCCGCGCTTCGCGCAGGAGCTTGTCCTCCTTGCGCTCGAACTGCGCAGGCGGGAAGAACACGGCTGCTTGCGGTCCCCTGCACGCCGCCTTCACCTGCCAGGAGTCTTCTGCACGCTGAGCGATCAACCTCGTTCCCCCTTTCTCCGGGGACCCTAAACCTCCCATTTGCCCGAAACAAGGGTGAAGTTCAGTTCGTGTTTACAAGGATGATCGCTCTCGAAGTGCTGGTCAGCGGCCTGTTCGAGAGACCGCGCGGAGCAGTCCGGCGCATATCGCCGGTCTCCCAGACGCCCACCGGAAGACAAATGACATCGGCGTGATTCCCGCCCATGGCGACCACGAGCACGGGGCCGGGAACCAGACCGTTCTTCCGGCTCAGCTCCCGCCCGCTCGGCGACCCCGGTCCCGGTAGTCCCGGGCCCCGCCCTCTTCGGGCTCCACCTCGAGCACCAGCCCCTCGATGCCGACCACCCGCACCCGGTCGAGCTCCTCGATCGGCGTGGCCCGGTTCGTGTAGGCCCGCCACAGCGCGTCGCGGATCTGCACCACGCCGTCGGGGGCGATGGCGGTGACGGCCCGGCCCATCTCCCCGATCATCCACTCCCGCCCGATGGTCGGGGTGGAGAACCGGGTGCGCACCATCGACGGCATGCCCGCCAGGAAGGCCAGCGCGACCCCGACGACCGCCACCACGAGGGTGACCCACGACAGCGACACCCCGTCGTAGAGGACCAGCGAACCGGCCACGAAGGTGACCATCCCCACCCCGGTCCAAAAACGCGGGACCCCGGTCTGCACGTCGACCGCGAAGGCGACCATCGAGAGGCACAGCAGCGCGATGCCGTACCAGGTGGAAGGCAACACGGCGAGCCCGTAGCACGCGAGCACGAACGAGCCGGCCCCGACCACGCCCGCCACGCCCACCCCGGCGGTGAACAGCTCGAAGATCATCAGGGCCAGCCCGGCGGCGAAGAGCAGGTAAGCCACTGCCGGGCTGGCCACCGTGTGCATGAGCTGGTCGATGAGCGAGAGCTGCCCGAAGCGCACCTGGGTGACCGGCTCCCGGCGCACCTGGCCGTCCTCGGCCGTCACCTCCCGGGTCTCGACCCCCGGCAGGTTCACGATGAAGTCCCCGATGGTCGGCCCGTCCTGGGTGGTGAGGCCGAACTGGGCGGCCTCGGCGTCGTTCAGGGTGCGGTCACGGATCAGGTCGAGCCGGCGCTGGTCGAGGTTCGGGTTGTCGAGCGTGCCCGCATCCCCCACCCGGGTGCCCGGTGCCATGGCGATCTCGCTCGCCACCCCGAGGAGCTGCGCGGGCCGCCCGGTCATCTGCGATCCGCTCGGCCCGATCCACACGTCGACGGGCACCTGCGAACCGGCGATGACGTCGACCAGCTCCTGGAAGCGCTCCTCGCTCACCACCGCGCCGTTGGTGTCGACCTGCAGGACCAGCGCCGTCGACCCCGCCTGGTTCGCCTCGATGACCGAACGCTGCACGAAGTCGGTCAGCACCGGATCGAACAAGCCGTCCACCTTGACGACGTCGACCACCGTGGACGCCGCATCCGACTGGGCGTGAGCGGGCGACACCCCGAGCAGCGCGACACCGAGGGCGACGAGGGTCGCCCCGAGCGTGGATAGTCTGCGCACCAGGTGCATCCGGGTGGGTGCCTCCGAGGGGAAGAGCTTGGACCCTGCGCAGTTCTTCGCAGCAGCCCGCGTGCTCATCGTGGCCGGGAAGGGCGGTGTCGGCAAAACCACGGTCAGCGCCGCGCTCGCCCGGGCCGCGGCGCTCACGGGCCTCTCGACGCTGATCGTCGAGGTCGAGGGCAAGAGCGGGCTGGCGGCGCTGTTCGGCCAACCACCGTTCGACTACCAGGAGGTGACCCTCGCGGTGGGGGGTGGCCCCGGTGCCGCGGGTGACGTGTGCGCCCGCACCCTGACCCCCGACGACGCGCTGGTGGAGTACCTGCAGGACCACGGCATGAGCCGCATCTCCCGCCGGCTCATCACCACCGGCGCGCTGGACGTGGTCGCCACCGCCGCGCCGGGCATCAAAGACATCCTCATCCTCGGCAAGGTCAAGCAGCTCGAGCGGGAGGGACGCTTCGACCTCATCGTCCTCGACGCGCCCGCCGCCGGCCACGCCATCACGTTCCTGCGCTCCGCGAGCGGCCTGCTGGACGCGGTGCGCGTCGGGCCCATCCACAGCCAGGCGCGAGACGTCATGGACATGCTCTCGGACGGGTCGCGGTGCCAGGTCGTGCTGGTCACGCTGCCGGAGGAGACGCCGGTGAACGAGCTGGTCGAGACGGCGTTCAGCCTGGAGGACGAGATCGGCCTCCAGTTGGGGCCGGTGGTGGTCAACGGCCTGTACCCGCCGATCGACGGTCTCGACGCCGACCCGACCGACGCGGCCCGCGAGGCCGGCGCGTTCCTCCACGCCGGGGAGGCGGAGGCGCTGGCGTCGGCAGCCGAGTTCCGCCGGCACCGCATGGCGTTGCAGCAGGAGCAGATCGACCGGCTCGCCGAACGGCTGCCGCTGCCGCAGATCCGGCTCCCCTATTCGTTCACCGCGGACCTCGGACCTGACGACGTGGAGCGGCTCGCCGGGGCGTTCCTCGCCGGTGTCGAGGAGCTCGCCACGCTGTGAGCGCCGCGCCGCTCCACCTCCGCGAGCAGCCACCGGCGGATCTGCGCGCCCTGCTCACCGGCAACGAGATCGTGGTCTGCACCGGCAGCGGTGGCGTCGGCAAGACCACCACCGCGGCGGTCATGGCCCTCGAGGCCGCGCACCTGGGGCTGCGGGCCTGCGTGGTCACCATCGATCCGGCGCGCCGGCTGGCGAACGCCATGGGGCTCGAGGGGCTGACGAACACGCCGACCCAGGTAACCGGCCCGTGGCCCGGCGAGCTGTGGGCGCTGATGCTCGACACCAAGAGCACCTTCGACGCCCTAGTGCTCAAGCACGCCGGGTCGCCCGAGCAGGCGGAGAACATCCTCAACAACCGCTTCTACCGCAACATCTCCGGGGCCCTGTCCGGCACGCAGGAGTACATGGCGATGGAGAAGCTCTACGAGCTGCACGAGGACGGCCGCTTCGAGCTGATCGTCGTCGACACCCCGCCGACCCGCAACGCGCTCGACTTCCTCGAAGCGCCGCGGCGGCTGACGCGCTTCCTCGACCATCGGCTCTACCGGGTGCTCATGGCACCCACCCGCGGCATCGTGAAGGCGGTCAACGTGGCCGCGCAGGCGTTCCTGCGGACCGTCTCGAAGGTGGTGGGCGGCGAGGTGGTTCGCGACGCCATCACCTTCTTCCAGGCCTTCGACGGCATGGAGAAGGGCTTCCGGGATCGGGCGGCGAGGGTGTTGGAGCTGCTCTCGCACGAGGAGACCGCCTTCGTGCTGGTCACCGCGCCCCGCGCCGACGTGGTCGTGGAGGCCACGTTCTTCGCCGAGAAGCTGGGGGAGGCGGGCATCCCGGTGCGGGCCCTGATCGTGAACCGGATGCACCCCCGGTTCAGCGACGCGTCCCCCGAGGCGCTGCGCGAGCGGGCGCGCACCTGGGAGGGCACGGCGCTCGGCGGGCTCTACGACAACCTCGCGGACTTCACGACGGTCGCGGCCCGCGAGGAGGCGCACCTGGCCGGTCTGGCCGAACGGGTGGCGCCGGCACCGGTGGTGCGGGTGCCGTTCCTGCGCTCGGACGTGCACGACCTCGACGGTCTGGCCGAGGTGGCTCGCCACCTGTTCCCCCGGGAGGGCCGCCTGCGGGCTTGACCGGGGCGTGCCCGGGCAGCGAGCTCAGGTGGCGTCGGCGTCGGGGTTCAGCAAGGCGTCGACGGCCTCGTCGACGGTCTCGGTGACGGGGACGATGCGATCGAAGCCGGTGGTGTGCAGCAGCCGGGTGAGGGTGGGGCGGCTGCATGCGACGGTCACCTCTCCGTCGGCCTCGCGGGCCCGGCGGATGCCACCGATGAGCGCGCCGAGGCCGGCGGAATCCATGAAGGGCACCTCGGAGAGATCGATGAGCAGCCGGGGCACCGCGGCCAGCTCGGCCAGGGTCTCGCGGAACTGGCCGACGGTGTAGGCGTCAAGCTCGCCGATGGGGCGACAGATCGTGTAGCTGTTCGCGTCCTCGACGTGGATCTGGAGCACGGGGCGACTCTAGCCAAGCCCCCTGACGGTTATCGGTGCTCGGGGGTGTTCCGGTAACCTCGCCGCCGTGCCGACCGTGTTGCTCGCCACCGACGCAGATTGGGTGTTCGACGAGGTCGACGCGGCCCTCGCCGACGACCAGACGAAGGTGTACCGGGTGCGCCGCGGGGTCGACGTGATCCCCGCCATCCGCGAGCTGCAACCCGATCTGGTGGTGCTCGACCTGCAGATCGGCAACATGGGGGGCATGGCCACCTGCATGGCCATCCGCAACGAGGAGGGCGCCGACCGGCTGCCGATCACCGCGGTGCTCATGTTGCTCGACCGGGCGGCCGACGTGTTCCTCGCGCACCGGGCCGACGCGGACGGGTGGCTCATCAAGCCCCTCGACGCCTTCCGGCTGCGCAAGGCAGCCGAGGTGCTCCTCGACGGCTACAGCTACTTCGAGGGGGTCGACGCCGACACCGACCTGCGGGCCGATGTCGCCACCGTGGAGGCATGAGGCGGCCGATCGGGTTCGGAGGGGCGTGCCGGCTCGGGTACGCTCGTCTCCTTCCGGGGTGTAGCGCAGTTTGGCAGCGCGCTTCGTTCGGGACGAAGAGGTCGTGGGTTCAAATCCCGCCACCCCGACTACTGACACCGGCCACTGACGGTGGCTGCTGATGGTCGCCGTGCCGGCGCGCTCCACCGCCGGGCCCGCCGGCGCCTGTCGCCTACGCTCGCCCGGTGGAGATCGAGGCGTTCCAGGACCTGATGGCCGAGCTCTACGGCGAGGCCGACCGGGAACGGGGCATCCCCGCCACCGTCGCCTGGTTGTGCGAAGAGCTGGGCGAGCTGGCGCAGGCCGTGCGCAAGGGGTCGCGCCACGAGCAGCTCCACGAGCTCGGTGACGTGCTCGCCTGGTTGGCATCGCTCGCCAACCAGCTCGACCTCTCACTGGCCGAGGCTGCGCAGCGCTACGTCACCGACCCGCCTCGTCCCCCGAACTGACCATCGCTCGGTGCAGATCGAGCAGTCATGACCCACTGGGGGATCGCAGGGCCTTCTCAGCGCGCGCTGTGGCGGGGGTACCCGCGGCTGGGGTGTCGGCGGTGGCGGTGTCGGTGACGGCGTTGAACCCGGCGGGGTCGGGCACCTTGACGGTGTGGCCCGCGGGTCGAACCCAGCCTGGGGTGCCCAACGTCGTGTTCTCGGCGGGTCGGTCGGTGACCGACACGGTGCTGGTACCGGTTGATGAGTCGGGGCGGGTCAGCGTGGCCGTGGCGGGCGCGGCGAGCGATGTGGTGATCGACGTGTCAGCCTGGTATGTGCCCACCTTGACCACCTGGAGCTACACCTACGACGGGGACGGTCTGCGACGCACCAAGACCAGCCCGTCGGGGACCACCAGCTTCGTGTGGTCCCAAGCGGAGGGTCTGGCGATGCTGCTCACCGAGACCAGCGACCAGCACAGCACCTACTACCTCTACGGGCCCGGGGGGTTGCCGGTGGAGCAGATCAACCCGGACGGCTCGGTGTGGTGGTATCACCACGACCAGCTCGGCTCGACCATCTCGGTCACCGACACCGCCCACGGGAGGGTCGCCGAGTACACCTATGACCCCTACGGTCGACCCGCCACCGTTGTCGCCCCACCCCCCGACGGGCGGGTCGCGTTCGGCTACGCCGGCCAATACACCGACCCCGAAACCGGCTACCAATACCTCCGAGCCCGCTTCTACGACCCAGCAACCGGCCAATTCCTGAGTCGGGATCCCCTCACGCCCCTCACCAGGGAGCCCTACAGCTACACCGGCGGCAACCCACTCAACGCCGCCGACCCCAGCGGCCTGATGTGCTGGAATCCCACGGATCGCGACTGTCTGGCTGAATGGGGCGACAACCTCATGCCGGACGACATCCCAGGGGCGGCCACAGACGCCATTCGAGCGTCGGGGGCCGACGTAGGTCTTCGTACAGCTAGCGCCGCCACGGGGCTTTCCCTGGGGATATGCGCTGGCGGGAACGTCTTCGGCGGATACGACCTCTTCGGTTCAATCTGCTACATGGCCACACCCGACGGTCGCAGCGGATTCGTTGAACAACATGGCTTTGGTGGGGGTGCGCCGGCCGGCATCAACGGGCTACTTGGACTCTCGGTTAGCAATGCACAGTGCGAGTCGGACTTCGTCACGCAAGGTGGTGCGTCGGGCTGGTTGGGGGCCGGCGAGGGCCCGTTCGCGGGAGGCTTGAGTGGCTCGGTCTCGAACAACTCCAAGGCGAAGCGATCTGGCAAGGAACGCTGGCATGGACTCCCGGCGTGTTTGCTCCGGTACCCTTCGCTGGTGGAGGTGGAGCTGTCTGGGGTGGCCCTCACGGGTGGCGGGGCTAGCGGTGATCCCGCGGTGATCCCGCGGTGGTTCAGCGTGGGTGCTCACGTCGGTGCTGTACACGGGGGAGGTTCTCTCTATGTGGGGACCGGTCAACTCGTCTTGCGGCCGGGTTGCTTGACTGCTCGTTCAGGAACAAGCGAGATTCGACATGCCTCTGGCCACGTAGAAGTGCTCCGCGCTCGGCTCCTCCCACCGTGGATGAGCGTTCGAGTCGTTGTAGCCGGGAAAGATGACGTTGCCATCGCCAGCCTTCCCTGCACGAGCTGGCCGGCGTTGCGTTCGGCGCTCACGGAGGCGGGGTTCGTGATCGAGGAGCGACGGGTGTGGGTCGATACCGGGGAGTCGCGCGTCCGACCGTGGCCGTAGTGCGCACCGGCCCGAATCCGAAAGCCGGGCTCGGACACCTCCACGCCCGGTTCTACGACTCCACCACCGGCCAATTCCGGCGCTACGCGGTGAAGCTGGGAGTGGGGTGGGGGTCGGCACCGGTCGGGCGGCGATCAACGCAGCGCCGGCTGGCCGGGACGGCGGTGACCGAATAGGGGCCTGCTCTGCGAGAACCGACCCATCACAGTCGTAGCTGTCGCCCTTGGAGCCGACCGACGCGACGATCTCGTTGTCGGCGAGACGCTGCGAGTAGCGAACGGAGAGGTATTGCCCGGGTTCAAGGAGTCGTCGCAACACTGCCTGTGTCACGCGGAGCGTAGAAGGTCATCGAGGGCTTCGGCGGGTGTCTTCCATCCGAGCGTCTTGCGGGGCCGGGTGAGAGCGAACGCGACCGCGTCGAGTTCCTCGCGGGAGTAGCGGGCGAGGTCGGTGCCCTTGGGGAAGTATTGGCGCAGCAGCCCGTTGGTGTGAACCGCCCTGGGTCTGATGGAGACTCGGGCTATTGGTTTCCAACTCCGACGGGGCCGGTCTGTTGGGCAGCGTAGAAGGCTGCTTCGAACTCTGCTGGGGGGACGTCGTCGCAGTGGCTGTGGAGCCGGTCTTCGTTGAACCAGTGCACCCACGAGAGGGTGGCGAGCTCGAGCTCGTCGACGTCGTCCCGCCCCGCGGTGTCGGGCCCGTAGACGCACTCGGCCTTGTAGAGCCCGTTGGTCGTCTCGGCCAGCGCGTTGTCATAGCTGTCAGCGACGGTGCCGATGCTGGGTCGGGCTCCGATCTCCTCAAGGCGCTCGGTGAAGCGCACGCTGGTGAACTGCGAGCTGGCGTCCGCGTGTGCGATCAGACCGACCAGGCGGCAAGCACCTCGGGAGGCTCTGGCCATCTCGAGCGCGTCGAGGACCATCTCGGTGCGCATGTTCGACGCCACCCGCAACCCCACGATCCGTCGGGAGAACGCGTCGACGATGAAGCACACGTACGCCATCCCCGACCGGGTCGGCACGTAGGTCAGGTCGGTGACCCACAACTGGTTCGGGGCGGCGGCCCTGAAGTTGCGGTTTACCAGATCCGGGGCCCGCACCGCGTCGGGATCGGTGATGGTCGTGAAGATCTTCTTGCGCCGCCGGCTGATGCCTTCGATGCCCAGCTGGCGCATGAGACGAGCCACCTGGTCCCGGCCGATCTCATGGCCGGAACGCCGAGCCGCCTTCCACAGCTTGTGCGACCCGTAGACCTTGCGGTTCGCGACCCACAGCACCATCAGCATCTGCATCATCACGGCGTCACGCACGGCACGCGCCGAGGGTGCCACCTCGCGCTTCTTGGCGGCGTAGTAGGTGCTCGGAGCGATCTGCAACGCACGGCAGATCGGCCCGACTCCGAGCTGGTCCCGGTGCTCGTCGATGAACCCGACGATCACTTCGATGGGCGGTCGAGCTCCGCCTGGGCGAAATACGCCGACGCCTTGCGCAAGATCTCATTCGCACGACGCAGCTCCCGGTTCTCCTGCTCGAGACGCTTCATCCGCTCGGCGTCTTCGGTGCTCAGCCCGGGCTTGACCCCGTCGTCGATCTCGGCCTGCTTGACCCAGCTCCGAAGCGACTCCACCCCGATGCCGAGCTGGTCAGCGACCCGCTTCACCGTCCCATGGTCAGTGCCGAGCTCCTTGCGCAGCTGGCGAACCGCTCGCACCGCCCGCTCCTTCTCCGCCTCGCTGTACCTGCGTGTCGGCGGCTTCCCCGACGCTCCTTGTGTAGGCCCGACCCCATCCTCGTTTCCAAGGTCAGGAGCCTCCAACCAACCCAGGGCGGTTCACCACCTGCGGTCTCCCGGGTGGGACAGCGCGACGAGGTGCCGGGCAGAACCCGCGACGCGCGGACGCGTGTTTCTGGCCGCAACCGCTGCCGGCGCGACGACCCGCGCCGTGGCGGCGGGTCTCGGCTCGGGGCGCGGTGTCGATGGCTGCACGGTCACTGCACCAGTGTCCCAGACAGGCCGGGGTCGGTGCTGGGGGGTCAGGGCACCAGCTCGAAGGCGCTGGTGTGGGCGGGGCGTACGACGCTGAAGTGGCGGCGGTCGAGGGTGGCGATGCGGGTGGCGCGGTGGCGTTCGGCGAGCACGACCACGGATGCGTCGGTGCCGCCGAGGGGGAGGTCCCGGTAGCGGTCGACGAGATCGCCGACGCGTTGGCACTCGTCGGGGGTGAGCTCGTCGACGACGAATCGGCCCGCGGCGATGTCGGTGAACAACGCGACCTCGGCGTCGACACCGACTTGGCGGGCCAGCAGGTAGGTGGCCTCGGCGATTACGAGCCCGGTCGTGCGCAGCGGGCCGGGTTCGGTGGCCAACAGCTCGAGGCATGCCTGGTGGTCCGGGTCACGGCGATCACCGAGCGCGACCAGCGGCCCGGTGTCCACGACCAACACGACAGCCCCGACCGGTCAGTCGCGGCCGAAGCCCTCGGCCAACA
The DNA here is from genome assembly GCF_036846205.1 of Rhabdothermincola sp. Lineage (NCBI taxonomy): Bacteria > Bacillati > Actinomycetota > Acidimicrobiia > Acidimicrobiales > Iamiaceae > Rhabdothermincola > Rhabdothermincola sp. Next base: position 28,760 of record NZ_DAIUCK010000022.1, read on the forward strand.
GTTCGTCGGCGTCGCGAGCGAACCGGGTGCCGCCCGACTCGCCGATCCCGGCGAGCGCGAACCGCCGCCGCGGTTGGCCGCCCACATGCTCGCTGACCGCCTCGGTGATCAACGCCTCGACGGTCACCCCGCGACGCTCCGCTTCGGCGCGCAACGCCGCCAGCAGTTCCTCGGGCAGCTCGACGGTCACCGACATGGTCCCGAGTGTAGAACCCCGCCCGCCGCGACCCGGCCCCGTTCACCCCGGCCGCCGGTTCGTGCTGGCGCCCCCGATTCCGTCGGGGTTGCCGTCGAGACCGCCCGGTGCCCTCACCCAGGCAAGCCCCGGCAGGGACCGGACGAAACGGGACCAACCGCCACGACCGGACCAGCCGAGACGAGGCACGCATTTGCACCAAGGTGCCAGCCCCACCGCCGGCGACCACCTTGACGCGCTCACCGGAGCGGCCACCACCGCCACGCCAGCGCCGCTCAGCTCGCCGTAGCAGCGTCCGGCAACGCCCGAGGAGAGCAGCCCCCGGCGAGGCGCTGTCCGCGGCGCTGAGCGCCACCCAGGCCCCGCCGGACACCGGCTCGTGGCGCCAGCTCGGCCCTCACCAACGACATGAACGCATCGTCGAGCTGACCGACCCCGCCGTCACGATCGAGACCCAACCCGACCGCGACGTCCACCACCTGGCGGATCGTCTTGCGGTCCGGCGGAGTCACCGCCGCGATGGACCGCAACCCCCGCCCGTCCAACCACAACTGCAGCACCTCTCGAACTTCGAACACAGGGACCTCCCTGAACGCCATGCGCACCGCCTTCCGGGTCGAGACACGAACGGCGGTGAGTTGACCGGTTCCGACACCGACGACGGTGGACCCCGGGGTGGTCCCGTGCGCCTGTGACCACGACCGGGAAGACGATCAAGATCCCACACGTCGTCGACGAGTTCACCCGCGAGCCCCTCGCCGATGTGGTCGACCACTCCATCCACGCCGATGCCACCGTAGCATGCCTCGACAAGATCGTCGGGGCTCGCGGCCAGCATCCCGAGTTCATCCGCTGCGACAACGGCCCCGAGCTCACGGCCAGGGCGCTGCGCGACTGGTGCCGCTTCGGCGGCGCCGGCGCTGCGCACATCGAACCGGGCTCACCCTGGGAGAACCCCTGGGTCGAGTCCCACGGCAGCCGCATGCGCGACGAGCTGTTGGCCATCGAGCAGTTCGACACGTTGCTCGAGGCCCAGGTCCTCACCGGCGACTGGCGGATCGACTACAACACCTACCGCCCCCCCTCCGCCCTCGGCATGCTCACCCCGGTCGAGTACACGGACCACTGGACGCGGACCAACCCACCCAAGCTCACATAGCCGGTGGACCGATCAACGGGATCCGGTCAATACCACCACACCGTGCCGTCCGGGTTGATCTGCTCCACCGGCAACCCCCCCGGCCCGTAGAGGTAGTAGGTGCTGTGCTGGTCGCTGGTCTCGGTGAGCACCATCGCCAGACCCTCCGCTTGGGACCACACGAAGCTGGTGGTCCCCGACGGGCCGGTCCTGGTGCGTCGCAGACCATCCCCGTCGTAGGTGTAGCTCCAGGTGGTCAAGGTGGGCACATACCAGCCTGACACGTCGATCACCACATCGCTCGCCGCGCCCGCCACCGCCACCCTGACCCGCCCCGACTCATCAACCGGTACCAGCACCGTGTCGGTCACCGACCGACCCGCCGAGAACTGGGCTTACGCGGGCGGGAGGCGCTCGGCGAGACGCGAGCCGAACTGCACGACCTGCTCGAGGCCCAGGTTGCCCGGCTGGGTAATCACCTTGGCGAGCGACCTGGGACCGCTGATACGGACGCCGTCGAGGTGCATCGGGTGTGCGAACCACGGCCAGTCCACGTCGAGAAAGCACAGCGACGGACGAATCTGCACTCCACGCGGGTTCACCCCTTCCTCGACCAAGTCGGCGATCACCGCGCGGACCGCCTCGACCTGCTTCGCCATCGCCTTGACGAGATTTGTCTTGTTGCGGCCGTTCACGAAGAGCTGATCCGGGCCTGGGCGAAAGAACGTGCCCGATCTTCGTAGCTCCACTCGCCCCGTGTAGCGCTTGGTGTCGATGACATGGATGCCCGAAGACGCAACCACGAGGTGATCGATGTTGACCCTCGAGCGCGGAATGCGACGATCGTGCAGGACCACAACCCTCTCAGATCGCAGCGCGTCGAGCATCCGGGCAACCCGCCGTTCGCCCTCGGCACCTCGCGCCCAGGCCTTCGTCGACTGCGGCTCGTCACTGAGGGCCAGGATGAGACCGCCGAGGTAAGGGTGCCGCTGGCGGATCCGTGACTCGCGCTTGGCCTTCCTCCGCTCGAACTCCCGCTGCGCGGACCGGCCTGCGAGTCCACCGTCGAGGGTGCGCCGCTCCGACGATGCGGACGACTCCAGAGCGTCGACAGGCCCGTGGGTCGTGCGCTCCAGCCTCACCGAGTCGGCGGGAACCGCCGATCCGGTCGCAGGCGTTGAGGTCCACCGACCCCGTGCCTCACAGCATCGCAGGCACGTCGTCGTCCTGACATTCGGATCCCATTGAGCCTTGGTACCCGCAGGCAGCCGTGTGCCACATGCGGCGCATACGTCATCCCGACGTAACGCCAGCACTCGCGTGGGCTTCACCGCCCGGGTCGACTGCTCCCGCCCCTCTTCTCCCACCGATCACCTCGAGCCGCCATCGCAGGATGATCACTGCGACCCCCAGTCTGTCGCCCAGGCACCAACCTCGCCATTCAGGTCACCCCCTCCGGGCCGCCAAGCCCGTGGGCGTCCTGGGTCAGCCGCGGCGGGCGAGCAGCGTCTCGGCGATCTGCACCGCGTTCAGCGCGGCGCCCTTGCGCAGGTTGTCGCCCGAGAGGAACAGGGCCAGCCCGTGCTCGACCGTCTCGTCGACGCGGATACGTCCCACGTAGGTCGGATCCGCACCCGCGGCCCGCAACGGGGTGGGGATGTCGATGAGCTCCACCCCGGGGGCCTTCACGAGCACCCGCCGGGCGTCCTCGGGGGTGATGGGCCGGGCGAAGCTGGCCGCGATCGACAGCGAGTGCCCCGTGTAGACCGGCACCCGCACGCAGGTGGCCGTGACCTTCAGCTGGGGGAGCTCGAGGATCTTGCGGCTCTCGTTGCGCAGCTTCTGCTCCTCGTCGGTCTCCTCAGAGCCGTCGTCGACCAGGCTGCCGGCGAAGGGGATGACGTTGTAGGCGATCGGCTGGGGGAACTTGTTGGGCTCGGGCAGCTCCACCGCCTTGCCTGACATGGCGAGCGCCGGGCCGGCCTCGCCGACCTTGCGGATCTGCTCGTCGAGCTCGGCGGTGCCGGCGAGCCCCGCGCCGGAGACCGCCTGGTAGGTGCTGACCACCATCGACTGCAAACCGGCCTCGAGGTCGAGCGGCTTGAGCACCGGCATCGCCACCATGGTCGTGCAGTTCGGGTTGGCGACGATGTTCTTGGGGATCGACTCGAGGGCGTGGGCGTTGACCTCGGGCACCACCAGCGGCACCTCCGGGTCCATCCGCCACGCGGACGAGTTGTCGATGACGATCGCCCCCGCGCCGGCGACCCGGGGCGCCAGCTCCCGCGAGGTGGCACCGCCGGCGGAGAACAGCACGATGTCCAAGCCGCGGTAGTCGGCGGTGGCCGCGTCCTCGACCTCCACTTCGCCGTCGGCCCACGGCAGCCGCCGGCCGGCCGACCGGCTGGAGGCGAAGAGGCGGAGCTGCTCGACGGGGAACTGGCGCTCGGCGAGCACCGAGCGCATCACCCCGCCGACCTGGCCCGTGGCTCCCACGATTCCGATACGCATAAGGCGTCCAGGCTACCGGTGGCGGCACGGGGCCGGCGATCGAGATCGGCCTCAGTCCACCAGGGCCGGACCGTGCGAGAGGTCGAACGCGTCGTGGAGGAGCTGCACCGCCTGCTCCACCTGGTCCTCGCTGATGATGCAGCTGATGCGGATCGCCGAGGTGGAGATCATCTCGATGTTGATGCCCTCCTTCGCCAGGGTCTCGAACACCGTGGCCGCCACTCCGGGGTGGGACTTCATGCCGGCGCCGATCACGCTGACCCGGGCGATGTCGGGATCGCCCTTCACGTCCTGGGCGCCGAGTGCGGGGGCCTGCTCACGAGCGATGGCGACCGCCCGCTCGTACTCCGAGCGCGGGACCGTGAAGGAGATGTCGGTCACCCCGTGCTCGGAGACGTTCTGCACGATCACGTCGACGTTGATGCTGTGGTCGGCCAGGGCACGGAAGAGCTGGCCGGCGATGCCCGGCCGGTCGGGCACGCCGATGAGGGTGATCTTCGACTCGTCCACGTCGTGGGTGACCGCCGAGATGATCGCCTGCTCCATGTCCTGCTCCTCCTTGGTGACCAGCGTGCCCGGCTCCCAGGTGAACGCCGAGCGCACGTGCAGGTCGACGCCGTGGGTGCGCGCGTACTCGACCGACCGCATCGCCGGCTTCGGGCAGCCGTTGGCGGTCATCTCCAGCAGCTCGTCGAACGAGATGCGATCCATCTTCCGGGCATCCGGCACCACACGAGGGTCGCTGGTGAACACCCCCGACACGTCCGTGTACAGCTCGCAGAGGTCGGCGCCGAGCGCATGGGCGAGGGCCACCGCGGTGGTGTCGGAGCCGCCGCGGCCCAGGAAGGTGACGTCACCGCTCCCCGACACACCCTGGGCGCCGCCCACCACCGGGACCCGCCCGGCCTCCAGCGCCTGGCGGACCCGCTCCGGGCGGACCTCGACGATCTTGGCGTTGGTGTGCGTGTCGTCGGTGACGAACCCCGCCTGGCTGCCGGTGAACGAATCAGCCGGCACCCCGACGTCGTGCAGCGCCATGCAGAGCAGGGCCATCGCCTTGCGCTCCCCGGCGGTGATCAGCATGTCCATCTCCCGGCCGGGGCGGGTGCTGGACACCTCCGAGGCCAGGCGCAGCAGCTCGTCGGTCTCCTTGCCCATGGCGGAGATGACCACCACCACCTGGTTGCCGCGCCGGACCGTGCGCGCCACGTGGTCGGCCACGGCACGCATCCGGTCGGGGTCGGCGACGGAGGTGCCGCCGAACTTCTGGACGAGGAGGGCCACGGCGGCAGGCTAACGCTCGCCTGCGCGCCGCCACCATCCGCTCGGCCACCATCCGCTCGGCCACCCGACGACCGGGTGCACGGACCAACGGGCAGGTGAACCGGTAGCGTCGGGGAACCATGCCCAGGACCTCCACCCGTACCGAGCGCGAGCGCGCCCGGCAGGCCCGGGCCCGCGCCGGGGAGCAGCGCGCCGCGCTCGCCCGGCGGCAACGGCGGACCCTGGCCTTGGTGGCGCTCGTGCTCCTGCTGGCCCTACTCGCCGGCACCGCCGGCGCGCTCTTCGGGGACCGGGGCTCCTCGCGCACCGCCGCCACGGCCTCCACCTCCACCACGGCGAGCACCACCACCGTGCCCGCCACCGGCTCCGCGGAGCTGACCTTCCCC